>CABZNY010000020.1 GCA_902527265.1 uncultured Pelagibacteraceae bacterium
ATATCAGCTCCAGCTTCTAAAACTTTTTTTGAATTACTAAAATTAATTCCTCCATCAACTTCAATATCAAAGTGATATTGACTTTTGTCTTTTATTTTTTTCAATTCTTTTATTTTATCTAATACTTCAGGCATAAATTTTTGCCCTCCAAAACCTGGATTAACACTCATAACTAAAACTAAATCAATATTGTCTATTTCATCAATTAAAGTTTTAATTTCAGTTTTTGGATTTAAAGATACACCAACTTTTTTGCCAAATTTTTTTATCAAACTGATAGATTTTTTTAGGTTTTGAGTAGCTTCAGGATGAATAGTTATTATATCAGCGCCAGCATTTGCATAATTTTCAATATATTCATGTACTGGAGAAATCATTAAGTGTACATCAAATGGAAGCTTGGTATATTTTCTTAAGTTTTTTATTACCGGTGGTCCTATTGTTAAATTTGGAACAAAGTGACCGTCCATTACATCGACATGAATTAAGTCAGCTCCACCTTCTTCTAACTTCTTAATTTCATTCCCAAGCTGACTAAAGTCAGCAGATAATATAGATGGAGAAATTTGAATTTTTTTCATTTGATACTAAAAATATTAGTATCAATTTTTTGTTCTATTTGAATTAATTTTTGCTAAATATTCTATATATTTCTCGAGCAATTTCACTTTCTAGAGGGAACGAAAGCATGCCCATAACTGAATAACCAAGTAAATAAGGCATTAAATAGAAACGACCCATGTAAAAGAACCAAGCTACATAAAGTGGCACTAAAGGTCCAATAATGAAATTTGGAGTAATCGGTTTAAATATTTTTATAAGTGGGTTTGTTAGTTTCACAAAAACTTTCATAAAGAAAAATTGTGAATCTTCTTTCTGAAATATATTCATCGCAACTCGTCCAATTAAAGTCCACATTATAACTCCAAGGACATAATCAATTATATAAACTAAGGGATGAAAGTTTGCTGACATTCTAGATCTTATCTAGGGGCGAAATATTCGCCCCTAAAATAATATATTTTAATTAATGTTGTTTTCCAAGTATGGTTTTTCCACTTGGTACACGGACATCATCAACCATTTTCTGAGTAGCTGCATCTGGTGCTGCAGTAATTAAACTGACAACAATCATAGAAACTAAACTCACAGCAGCTCCAACTATTCCAAAAGTTAGTTGAGTTATGCCTAAGAAACCAGATCCACCACTTCGTACCCAAACTAGATACGCAGTTCCTGAGATCAGTCCTAATAACATTCCTGCAACAGCTCCTGGCGCATTAGCTCTCTTCCACCATACACCAAGTACGAGTGGGAAGAATAGTCCAGACATCGCAAAGTCAAAAGCCCAAATTACCGAACCTAGAATACCTTGTATCTCTAGTGCAGCAATTGTAGCTCCTGCAAAACCAATCAATACAAGTAACACCCTTGCAACAATTAATCTTTTTGCAGTTTCAGCTTTTGGATTAATGATTTTGTAGTAAACATCATGTGATAACGCATTTGAAATAGCTAAAACTAATCCATCCGCAGTTGACATGGCAGCAGCCATACCTCCAGCAGCAACTAGTCCAGATATTACATAAGGTAATCCAGCAATCTCAGGTGTTGCTAATACAACAGCGCTACCTTTCATGAAGAACTCATTAAGTTCTAGAGTTCCATTGCCGTTAAAGTCACTTACAAACATTAACTTCGCTTGGTTCCAGTTTTGATACCAGTCAAGAGCTTGAACTTCAGTTATTGATTTACCAATAATTCCAGTAGCCAAGTTAGGATCCATCAATGAAATTTTTGATAGAGTAGCTAACATTGGAGCTGAAGAGTAAAGTAGGAATATAAAGAATAACGACCAACCTACTGATCTTCTAGCTGTTCTTACACTTGGAGTAGTAAAGTATCTCATCATAACATGAGGTAGTGAAGCTGTTCCAGCCATCATACATACTGCTAATGAAATAAACGCCCAAGGTGTTGCATTAACTGAAGAGTGCGGTTTAGTAATTCCCGCCAATCCTTTTGGAACTGTAGCTAAATCTGCAGCTGAGTTTTTAACAAATCCAAATTGACCTTCAAGTTCTGCTATTCTTGCTACTTCGTCAGCTAACATGAAGTGTGGGAAGAAACCTGCACCAATATTGTTACTTATCCAGAATACTGGAAGTAAATAAGCAATAATTAACACAATATATTGAGCAACTTGTGTCCAAGTTACTGCTCTCATTCCACCAAGCATTGAGCACATCAAAATACTAGCTAGTCCAACGTAAACTGCAATTTCAAATGGAATATCTAAAGCAACAGAAGCAATAGTTCCTGTAGCATTAATTTGAGCAGTCACATAAGTGAATGATGCAACAGTTAAGACAATAACAGCACTAAATCTTGCTAGGTTACCACCGTAACGAGTTCCTATAAAATCTGGTACAGTATAACATCCAAATTTTCTAAGATATGGTGCTAACAAAGATGCAACTAGTACATATCCACCAGTCCATCCAACAAGCAGTGCCATATAACCATAACCTTTAAAATAAATACCACCTGCCATGGCTACAAAAGATGCACCAGACATCCAGTCTGCTGCAGTTGCCATTCCATTAAATACGGTAGGTACTTGCCTTCCAGCTACGTAATAAGCGTCTGTTTGAAGTGTTCTTGATAACCAACCAATTAAAGCATAAATCAAAACTGTAAAAGCAACAAAAAAGATACCAATCATTTTTGCTGACATTCCAGCTTGTTCAGCTATTGCCATTATGATAATAAATACTAGAAAACCTCCAGTATATATCCCATAGACCTTAGGTAGATTATCTATAAATTTACCTTTTATCATTGTTCGCCCTCTCTTTCAGTAAATCCGAACTCATCATCTATTTTCTCTTGTCGACCTGCAAACCAGAAAATTAGAATGACGAAGATTGCAAGCGATCCCTGACATGTAAACCAATACGTTAAAGGATATCCAAATGGTTTAATGCTAGATTCTTGCATTTCGGCTCCGAAAAGAAAGATGCCAATTGAGAAAACAAACCAAATTGCTAATGTGATAAAAAGCAAATTTCTGGTTTTTTCCCAGTGTTGTTCTTGTTTTGACATTTTTTCTCTCTCCTATAGGTTAAAGAAAGAACCATACCGATAATCAAATTTATTTAAACCCCTAAAAACACTCGATATTGTGTCATTTTTACATTATATATCAACATATTAGTTAGATAAATGGCCCTTAAATACAGATTCAACTTAAAAGATATAAAACTTCAAGATTTCAAAGTCTACTTAGTTGCAATGTTCAAAGGAATTTTGCCAAAGAAAAAAATAAAGAATGTTGATGATTTGAAAGAATTTATTCAGCAAAAATCAGCATGGGTATCACAAGTTACTTTATATAATTATTTGAAAACAAGAATGGGCACTAAATGGGTTCTCCATTTTGATGATGAAACATTTTTAAAATCAATTAACACTGCTAAATGGAATATATATGCAATTTCGCTTCAAGATTTATCCTTTTATACTGTTTCGTATTTAAATGTTTTTTATAATTTCCGAGAAACTAATAAAGCCTCTGAAATTTATAATAATATTTTGGACAAAGAATTAGAGAATGGCATGCCTAAGGAAATTGTTGATGAAGCGAGAGTTAGTTTTCAGAAAAGATTAGATCAAATTAAATGGAATGACTATTATAAATCTTGGCCATTTAATGAAAGTGCTCTTGCATTATATAATTGGGCTCCAGTAGCTACTGAACTAAAATCTATTGATAGAAAAATAGTCCTTAATTCTATGATTTTAAAATGGGATAATATTAAGGAAGAATTTTCTAAACTAATAAAGATCTAGATATTTTTTCTGTTATCTACCAAACTTTCAACAACCGAAGGATCCGCTAAAGTTGTTGTATCTCCTAATTGACCATGCTCATTAGCAGCGATTTTTCTCAGAATTCTTCTCATTATTTTACCTGATCTTGTCTTTGGAAGTCCTGGAGCAAATTGAATTAGGTCCGGAGTTGCTATTGGACCAATTTGTTTCCTAACCCAAAGCTTTAAATCTCTCTCTAAATCAAGAGTACTTTTTTCTCCAGCATTTAAAGTTACATAACAGTAGAGCCCGTTTCCTTTTATATCATGAGGATAACCAACCACTGCTGCTTCAGCCACTTTTGGATGAGCTACAAACGCACTCTCAATTTCTGCAGTACCTAAATTATGTCCAGAAACAATAATTACATCATCTACTCTTCCTGTAATCCAATAGTATCCATCCTTATCTCTTCTGCAGCCATCACCTGTAAAATATTTCCCATCAAATTGTGAAAAATAAGTATCTATAAATCTTTGATGGTCACCATAGACACTTCTCATTTGTCCAGGCCACGATTGTGAAATACAAAGTCTACCTTGCGCTTCCCCTTTTAAAACCTTGCCATCTTTATCTAGGATCTCTGGTTTAATTCCATAAAATGGTTTGGTTGCGGATCCTGGTTTCAAATCTATCGCTCCAGTTTGTGGACTGATTAAAATCCCACCTGTTTCTGTTTGCCACCATGTATCAACGATTGGACATCTACTATCACCAACAGTTTTGTAGTACCATTCCCAAGCTTCAGGATTAATTGGTTCACCAACAGTACCTAAAAGTTTTAAAGTTTTTCTAGATGTTTTCTTTACAGGTTTATCACCTTCTCTCATTAAAGCTCTGATTGCCGTTGGAGCTGTATAAAAAATATTAACTTTATATTTATCAACTATTTGCCACCATCTAGATGTATCAGGATAAGTAGGTATTCCCTCAAACATAATTGTAGTTGCACCATTAGCAAGTGGACCATAAATAATATAACTATGTCCTGTAACCCAGCCTATATCAGCCGTGCACCAGTAAATATCTTTAGGTTTATAATTAAAAATATATTGGTGAGTCATTGATGCATAAACCATATATCCACCAGTAGTATGTAGAACACCTTTTGGTTTCCCAGTTGAACCAGATGTGTAAAGAATGAATAATGGATCTTCAGCATTCATTTCTTCAGGCTCACATTTTGCTGAAACTTTACTAATCATTTTGTGATACCAAACATCACGATCATTGTACCAATCAATTTTTTTGGTACCTGTTCTCTTTACAACGATACATTTCTTTACGTTTGGACAGCTTTGTAAAGCTTCATCTGTAATAGATTTTAAAGGGATTGTTTTGCCACCTCTTACCCCTTCATCTGCAGTGATTACATAATCAGATTCGCAATCATTAATTCTGCCTGAAATACTATCTGGTGAAAAACCTCCAAATATTATGGAGTGAACCGCACCTATTCTTGCACACGCAAGCATTGTGTAGGCAAGTTCTGGTATCATAGTAAGATAAATTGTTACTCTGTCACCCCTTTGAACTCCCAGATTTTTTAATCCATTTGCTGCTTTTGAAACTTCTTTATGAAGTTCTTTATATGTAATTTTTTTTTGAACTTTAGGATCGTCTCCTACCCATATAATTGCAGTCTTATTAGCATTTTTTTTAAGATGCCTATCAATGCAATTCGCTGAGGCATTTAAAGTACCATCATAGAACCATTTGATATGAACATCATCTTTACTATATTTAACGTCTTTAATTTTTTTATAAGGCTTAATCCAATTAATTCTTTTTCCTTCTTTTCTCCAAAATCCATCATTGTCTTTAATAGACTCGTTATATTTCTTGATATATTGAGATTTATTAACGGTAGCTTTACTTATCCATTCTTTCTTTGTTTTATAAACTGTCTCTTTGGGTTTTTTAGAGATTACTTTTTTTTTAACTTTTTTTTTCTTAGGCATGAATTTTTTTTTAATTAATTTTACCCATCTTCAAAATTATTTTCCAGCTTTTAGTGTCAATAGGCATGACAGATAGTCTACTTTGCTTAATAAGAGATAAGTTCTCTAAAGCCTTAGTTTTTTTGATGTTTTCAAGTGTTACAGGATTTTGAAGTTTACTTTTAAATCTAACTTTAACTGCAACAAACCTTTTTTCCTTATCCGTTGGATCAATGAATGCCGTTTTAATAACCTCGACTATACCAACTATCTCTTTTCCAATATTAGAATGATAAAAAAAACAAAGATCTCCTTTTTGCATTTTTTTTAAGTTATTTGCTGCTTGGTAATTTCTTACACCATCCCAGTCAGCTCCTTTTTCTCCAGCTTTGATTTGTTGATCAATTGACCATACATCTGGCTCTGATTTCATTAACCAATATTGCATTTAATTTTTTTTCTTTTTCTTTTCTTTTTTAAGTTTTCTTTTTTCCTTTAAAGAAAGTTTAGCTTGTTTCATTACGCTAGCATCCTTAAATGATTTACCACTATATCTTTTCGACATTTATAATCTAACCCCCGCTCCTTTTAAAAACTTTGCTTTTTCGTCAAGTGGTAGTCTTGGACTTGCAGGAAGATCTAAATTATCAAATTTTTTGATTTTATACTTTTCAAGACCAACTAGTGCAATCATAGCTGCATTATCCCCACATAATTTTGGTTCAGGGAAAATTGGTCTAAAATCATTCCTTTTACATACTTTTATTAATTTTTTTCTAATACCCTTGTTGGCAGCAACACCTCCAGCGATTACAAAAGTTTTATTTTTCTTTTTGTTGGTCTTTTTGAACTCATCAAACGCAATTTGTGTTTTTACTTCTAAAATTTCTTCAATTGTTTTTTGAAAAGATGCTGCAAGATCATACTTTTCTTGTTTAGATTTTATAGTGTTTGATATCCTTAAAATCGCAGTTTTAAGACCTGCAAATGATAAATTACATCCCCCTTTATTTATAATTGGCTTAGGAAGTTTAAATTTATTTGCATCTCCCTGCTTTGCAAAACCTTCTAACTTTGGTCCTCCAGGAAATTCTATACCTAAAAGTTTTGCAGTTTTGTCAAATGCTTCACCTAAAGCATCATCAATTGTTGTTCCTAATCTTTTATATTTTCCAAGTCCATTCACACTTAGATATTGTGTATGCCCTCCTGAAATTAATAATAATAAATATGGGAAATCTAAGCTTGTACTAAGTTTTGGACTTAATGCATGCCCTTCAAGATGGTTTACTCCAATAAAAGGTATATTTAAGCTTGCAGATAATGCTTTACCAAAATTTAAACCAACAGTAAGGCAAACAATTAAGCCTGGTCCAGATGTCGAAGCAATTGCAGAAACATCATTTAAATTCACACCGCTTTCATTAATTGCTTTTTTTGCAATTAAATCTATTTTTTCAACATGAGATCGTGCCGCAAGTTCAGGAACTACACCTCCAAATTCTTTATGTATATCAAATTGACTTGAAACTACATTAGATAATATTTTTACCTTACCGTTTTTATCTTCTTCTATGATTGATATTGCTGTTTCATCGCAACTTGTCTCAATTCCAAGGATTATTTTTTTTTCATTCATAAATATTTATAATTAATACAATTAAACTATAAGAATGTAATAAAAATAAGAATTATGAAAAGGGATAAATTTATTATTGGTACTCGAGGAAGTCAGTTAGCTCAAATTTATACCGAAAAAGTGATAAACCATCTTAAAAAAATTTCATCAACCCACATAGAAACAAAAAAAATAGTCACAAGTGGAGATGAAAACCAAAAAGATAGGCTGTCAAACATTGGAGGAAAAGGATTATTTTCAAAAAAAATTGAAATAGAGTTAATTAACAACAATATTGATATAGCTGTTCATGCTTTAAAAGATATGCCATCAATTGAAACAGAGGGGCTAATAACAAATTTTTATTTAAAAAGAAATTCGCCTAATGAAATTTTTATTAGCAACGACAATATAAATTTTCTAGACCTTAAACCTAATTCGATAATAGGCACTTCTTCTTACAGAAGAGAATACCAATTAAAAAGTATTAGATCAGATCTGAATTACAAATTAATAAGAGGAAATGTGGATACTAGGATAAAGAAATTAGAGAATGGAGATTACGATGCAATTTTACTTTCTAAAGCTGGCATTGAAGCCCTAGGTTTGACAAATAAAATTACACATGAATTTAATACTGAAGAACTAATACCATGTGCTGGACAAGGTATTATTGCCATACAATGTAGAGAAAAAGATCAAGAAATAATAAATATCTTGGAAAAAATTAATGACGATCAGTCCAGAATTATTGCAAATGCTGAAAGAAAAATCTTAAAAATACTCGAGGGTGACTGCGATACAGCAGTTGGTGTGTTTGCAAGGATTGATAAAGATTTTGTTAATATAAAAGCTGAACTTTTTTCAGTAGATGGCAAACAAAGATTTTTTGTTGATGAAAGTGAAGATAAAAAAATGATTGAAAATTTAAGTATTAAGATTGGAGAAAAGTTAAAATCAGAGTCAAAGGGATCTTATAAAAGGTAAAATGCATATTTTATTAACTAGACCATTAGAAGATAGTAAAGAATTAATATTAAGATTTAGTTCTTTGGGACATAAAGTTTCTCATTTACCTGTGATAAAAGTCGAACCACTTAAATACGATGAACCTGATTATAAACAATTTAAGGGAGTAATATTTACAAGTTCAAATGCGATTAAGAATTTAGATTTAAATAGAGTTGATAAAAAAATTGAATGTTATTGTGTTGGCTCTGCAACAGAAAAAGTTGCAAAGCTAAATGGTTTTCAAAATATTATATCTGCAGAAGGAAACGTAAATAATTTAAAAGAATTAATATTACAAAACTTCAACCCAAAAAATGGATCACTTCTTTACGTAAGTGGTGAAATAGTTTCGAGCAGGTTAGATAAAGATCTCATTTCTGAAGGTTATTCTTTAAAGAGATTGATTAACTATACAGTTTCATCAACTCAAGAAATAAAAGAGGAATTTAGAGCACAATTAAATGCCTCAATCCCTGATATAATTTATGTCTACTCAGAAAATAGCGCCAAGAGTTTATTAAATTTACTTAAAAAATATGATCTTTTAGACAGCTGGATGGATACCAATTTGATGTGTATGGGTGAAAAAGCATCAGCAATTTTAAATGAGATTAAGTGGAAAAAAATTTTTCTATTTAACTCTGGTGAAGAAGAGTTTTTACTATATAAAATTTAGCCATGGGTGTTTTTGAGAATTTTTCAGGACTTTTTTTGTCTGTATGGCAAAAGGGGATTTTAGGTGTAAACTTTGTTGAGATCTTAATAGGTCTTGGAATATTCTTTATATTCTTAGTGTTTAGAGGGTTAATTAGCAAATTAATCATAAAAAAATTAGAACTAATTACTAAGAGAACTACAAATAAACTTGATGATACCTTCGTTAAGGCAATGGAGGGGCCAGCTAGATTTCTTCCAATTGTTCTTGGAGTATTTTTTGCAAGTTACTATATGTCTTTTGCAGAAGATACGAGGTTATTTTTAGATAACGTAAATAGAACGTTGATTACGATTTTACTTTTTTGGATTATTCATCAAATTATTGAACCAATTTCCTACATACTAAGTGGATTTGATAAAATTTTAACTAGAGAACTAATTGGCTGGATTATCAAATCATTAAAAATTTTAATTTTTATCTTAGGAGCTGCAGCTGTTTTAGAATTATGGGGAATAAAAATTGGTCCAATTATTGCAGGACTTGGTTTATTCGGTGTTGCAGTTGCTTTAGGAGCACAAGATTTATTCAAAAATTTAATATCAGGAATTTTAGTACTTGTTGAAAAAAGATTTAAAATGGGTGATTGGATTGAAGTTGAAGGAATAATCGAGGGTGTAGTTGAAAAAATAGGTTTTAGATCAACTGTTATAAGAAAATTTGACAAGTCTTTAGCAATTATTCCAAATTTCCAGTTCGCAGAGAATGCTGTAATTAATAAAAGTCAAATTACAAATTGGAGAATTAGTTGGACGATAACTCTTCAGTATGACTCTACCGTTGAACAATTAAAAACTATACGAAATGAAATAGAAGATTTTATAAATGGTTCAGAAGATTATGATACTAAAGTTGGTGTTTCTGTAAGAGTTGATAAATTCGCTGATAGCTCAATAGATATGTATGTAAGATGTTATACAAAAACAAATAGTTGGAGCGAGATGTTGTTGGTTAAAGAAAGACTGGCAATTAAAATTAAAGAAATTGTTGAGGGTAATAAAGCATCTTTTGCTTTCCCAAGCACTTCTGTATATGTAGAGAAGAAATGATAGCTATTTTTTATTTAGCTTTACAATTATTAAAATTGTATTCTTATGTAGTAATCGCTAACGTTGTTATAAGCTGGTTAATAGCTTTTAATGTTTTAAATACTTCAAATAGATTTGTTTATTCAATATTAGAGTTTACTTATAAGCTTACTGATCCAATACTTAATAAAATAAGGGGCTTTTTGCCAAGTCTAGGTGCTTTTGATATATCACCTATTATTCTTCTTTTGTTGATCTGGTTTGTAGAAATGTGTATGAAACTCTACATAGCACCACTTATTTTTTAATAATCATGATTTTAATAGACGGAAAAAAACAATCTGCTGAACTTAGAGAAGAATTAAAAACTGAAGTAGATGGCCTGAGAGAAAAATATAACAAAGTTCCAGGTCTTACAGTAATCTTAATCGGAGATTTAGCTCCAAGTCAGATTTATGTAAGAAATAAAGAAAAATCAGCAACGCAAGTTGGTTTAAAATCTGAAGTTATTAAATACCCAGATACTGTAGATGAAAAAACAGTCTTAGATAAAATTGAAGAACTTAACAAAGATGAAACTGTTTCAGGAATTTTGGTTCAATTGCCGCTTCCAAAACATATTAACAAGCAACACGTTATAGAAACTATCTCACCACACAAAGATGTTGATGGTTTACATCCTATGAATGTTGGCAATCTTTCATCTGGATACCAAGGTTCAATTCCTTGTACACCTCTTGGATGTTATTATTTATTAAAAAAAATAGAACCTAACTTAACAGGAAAAAAAGCTGTAATGATTGGGCGGTCAAACTTGAATGGTAAAGCGATGGCACAACTTTTACTTCAAGAAGATTGTACGGTAACAATTACTCACTCAAAAACAAAAGACCTTCAGCATGAATGTTTAGAAGCAGATGTTATTGTTGCTGCTGTTGGAATTCCTGAACTTATAAAAGGTAATTGGGTGAAAAAAGATGCAATAGTTATTGATGTTGGAATAAACAAAACAGAAAATGGTTTAGTAGGTGATGTTGATTTTGAAGAGGTTTCAAAAGTTGCAAAAGCTTTAACTCCAGTTCCAGGAGGAGTTGGACCAATGACAATTGCTTGTTTGTTAAAAAATACAATTGAGTGTTTCAAAAGAACCTTAAACAACTAAAGATTATTGTCAAAGTTAACAATTTTAATTGTTATATTTTTTATTTATAATTCTTTTATATTAGCTATGGAAAAAACACCTTATCATCATTTACCAGACGGTAGTTTTAGAAATCCCGAAGGATCTCCAGAGAGAAACTCAAATTTTAAGTGGTCATTTAAAATATTTAATAAGGAAAAGAAAAAACTTGATATGGCTATTCCCGAAGGTCACGTTATTGAAAAACAAAAAGTACTTTCAGACTTAGAAAATCTAAAAAATGACGATTATGTTGGCTGGATAGGACATGCAACCTTCTTAATTAAGCTAGGAAATATAACAATAATAACTGATCCAGTCTTTTCAAAAAATGCAGGACCTTTAATTTTTGGTCCAAAAAGATTTAGCAAAACAGCCTTAAACCTAAATGAACTTCCAAAAACTGATTTATTTCTTCTGACACATAATCATTATGATCACCAAGATATGAGAACAATAAGAAAATTTCCTTTTAAAGATGCAAAGGTTCTACTTCCTTTAAGACTTGGAAAATATTTTACAAGAAACAAATATAAAGATGTGAACGAAATGGATTGGTATGACGAAATTAAGATTAATGAGGTTCTAAAAGTAACATTAGTTCCTGCAGTGCATTGGTCAAAAAGAAGTTTGACAGATACTAACAAAACACTGTGGGGAAATTTTTTAATCGAATATAAAAATAAAAAAATACTTTTTGCATGTGATACTGGTGTAGGAAATGTTTATAAAGAATTAGGTGAGAAGTATGGGCCTATTGATTTGACTTTTATTAATATTGGTGCGTATAATTTTTATCCATTGTCTCCAAATAAAGATAAATCTTCTTATCATACTAACCCTGAAGAGGCTTTAAGTATTGCAAGAGACCTTAAAAGTAAAAAAGTTTTAGGGATGCACTGGGGTACTTTTGTTTTATCTTTAGAGCCAATAATGGAGCCACCCGTTAGATTTAAAGATAATGCAGAAAAATATGGTTTTAAAAAAGAGGATGCAATTATTTTTAAAATTGGTGAATTTCAGTCTTTAAAAAATTTAGGAATTTAACAACAGCCACAAGTTTTCTTTTGCTTACTTTTTTCTTCTTTTAATAATTCTGCTTCAGCTTTTGCTATTTCTAGTTCTCTTGCACTTTCTTCTATAGCAGTTTTTTCTTGCAAAAGTTTGTTTTCAAAATATGCATAAAGAGAGTTAAAGCCTAGCTTAGAAGCTTTTTTTTCTTCGTAGGTCCTTCTTCCCTTTAAATTTTCAATTAATTTTAATATTTGTTGATTCTGCATATTATTTTTATCTCATAAATTAAAAAAATTTCAATTATAATTTATTCAAGATTTTCAACTATTTTAGGAATATATTTTTTAAAGTTAAAAAAACCTTTGTTACAAAACTTCCATGAATTTTGATCTAATTTTCTAAAAAGAAACTCAATATTTTTTAGCGAGTTTTGATTTATGTAATCTAAATTTTCTCCAACAGTTGGATAAAGGCAGTAACAACTTTCTAAGTTTTTAATTTCGTTTATATCAATTATCTCACAATTAATTGATTTTTCCTCTAACCTTTTTTTTTGTTCCTCAATCAAACTAGCCTTAAAATTCAATACATTTTCACTAAGTTTAATATTTCTATTTTCATTTTTATTATCAATAAGAAGAATTTTTTTGAATTTTTGAATTGCAAAGTCAGTGATTTCAAATGCTAAGTTATTTTCAAAAACTAGTAAGTTTTTCTTTTCAATATTTATCGGATTTTCAAAAGTTTTATGAAGAATAGTATAATTTTTATCATTTATTATTGGAGGTGCATTTTCGTTAAGTTTAATATTTTCAAATCTATTATTTGTAAATTTTTTAATATTCCATTCACTTGCAAGATAATGTTTCCCTTGAGTTTGAATACCTGCAACCCAACGCCAGCCCAATGTATTAGATGCAGTATCACCATCATACAAGTTTTGCATAAAAAATTCAGCACCAAGTTGCCAAGGCAAGTCTAGAGTAAATATCCAAATACTCGCAAACCACATTCTGGTATGATTATGCAAATAATTATAAGTCTTAAGTTCATTTACCCATTCATTGAAGCATTCAATTTCAGTGTTACCTTCAATGGCATTTAAGTAACTTTTATTATCTTTAAACTCTTCTTTTATTCTTTTTAAATCTAATAAATAATCATCCCAAACTCCTGATCTTAGTTCCAACCAACCTTTCCAGTATGTTCGCCATAATACTTCTTGAATAAATTTTTCATTTTTTGAAAAGGAAAATTTTTCCAGTGACTTACTAATCACTTCTTTTTCATTAATCACCCCATGTGTAATATATGGTGATAAGCAAGATGTATTTGATCTTCTGTCAGGACCAAAATCAAAATTTCTTAGCCTTGAATATTCCTCTAAATTCTCTTCAATAAAGGTATTGAGATTTTCAATAGCTTTTTGTCTTGTTGGTTTTAAATTCATAATTTTAAATTTTATTTTTAATAATTTAAATTTAAAAAATGTAAATAGTTCAAAAAAACCTAATTGGAGTCCTTTATTATTGGAAAATAATTTCTTTATTTTATCTTAATTTTTTCTTATGGAAGTTGATAAATCTTTCAACGTTTGATTTATTGAAAGTTTTATTTTCCTCGAAAGAGACTTTTTTCATCGAGTAAGCATTACTGGAAGTTTGTCTTGATTGAATTGTAATATTTCCTTTATAAAGTCTAAGTTTTACTGATCCATTTACTTTATTTCTATTTAAATCGACAATTTTTTGCAGTTTAAATCTTTCCTTTGAATACCAATAGCCATTATAAATAAGCTCTGCATATCTTGGCATAACCTCATCTTTTTTATGCATAGTGTCTTTATCTAGAGTTACAGACTCCATAGCTCTGTGTGCCATAAGCAATAATGTTCCTCCTGGAGTTTCATAAACTCCTCTCGATTTTATTCCAATGAATCTATTTTCAACTAAATCTACTCTCCCAATTCCATTTTTGCCGGCTAATTGATTGAGTTTATCCAAAACTTTCGCTGGAGATAATTTTTTTCCATTCAGACCAACTGGATCGCCGTTCTTATAATTAATTGTTATAAAACTTGCCTTGTTTGGGGCTTTTTCAGGGGAAGTTGTTCTTTGAAATATAAATTCAGGTGCAGAATTTTTTGGATTTTCTAAAACTTTACCCTCTGTTGAGGTATGGAATAAATTATCATCTACTGAGAATGGCGGCGCTCCCTTTTTATCTTTAGGAATTGGTATTCCATGTTTTTTTGCATAATTAATGAGATCTGTTCTTGATTTTAATTTCCATATTCTCCATGGAGCAATTATTTTAATTTTAGGACCAAAGTAATGATATCCAAGTTCAAATCTCACCTGATCATTTCCTTTTCCTGTTGAACCATGGGAAACAGCATAAGCATCGAATTTCTTTGCAACTCTAATTTGATCTTTTGCAATAAGTGGTCTTGCAATTGATGTACCTAACAAATAAACACCTTCATAAAGAGCATGCCCTCTTATCATTGGGTAGACATAATCTTTAACAAAAATATTTTTTAGATCTTGAATAATAATTTTTTTTACACCTAATTTTTTTGCATTCTTAATAATTTTTTTTCTATCCATCTCTTGCCCAACATCTGCTGTGTAGGCTATTACTTCAGCATCATAATTTTCTTGAAGCCATTTAAGTATGATAGATGTGTCTAAACCACCTGAATAGGCGAGCACAATCTTCTTTTGTTTTTTCATTTAAGTGCAGCTTTTTTTTGCAGCGTTATAAGCTTTTGTAAATCCCATTAAAGAATAGTCATCAGTAGTTTGAGTGCCACTTTGTTTATAAGCTGTTATCATCAGTCTAGATGCCTTTTTCATTCTTTTAATTATTTTTTGTTCTGTTTTTCCACTAGAAATCCAAGCAAATTTATTTTGTGGTAAATCAAATTCAAATTTAGATTTACCTGAAGTAGCTAAAATTGCGTTTTGTGGATTAAAATCGTAACCAGATGTTATGCTCACTTCATCTGTAATTTTGTCTTCAGGTCTAAATGATACAAATAATCTAGCTTCTCTATTACTCGCTTTAGGAGATTGTCTAACTGGAACCGAATAAGCAAAACAGATTTTTCCAGTTTCATTAAAAACTGCAACAGCATTCCAATCTTTAAATGTGCCTAATTTTGTTAAATCTTCAGACTGAGCCAAGGTTATTGAAAATACTGATAATATTAGTGTTTTTAAAATTATTTTTTTAATTATGGACATGGATTAGGATATTTTTTTTGAACATTATTTATTTCTTTTATTACTTCACTATCAAGATTCACTTTTACACTTTCTACGTTAGTTTTCAACTGCTCCATAGTTGTTGCTCCAATAATTACACTAGTCATAAAGTCTTGTACTTCACAGAATTTAATAGACATCTGACTCATATCTAAATCAAATTTTTGACTAATTTTGTAGTATTCCTCTACTGCTTCAGATGTATTTGGTTTTCTATACCTTGTCCAAAAATCAAAATCCCTTTCCATCCTTGATCCT
The DNA here is from genome assembly GCA_902527265.1 of uncultured Pelagibacteraceae bacterium. Classification (GTDB taxonomy): domain Bacteria; phylum Pseudomonadota; class Alphaproteobacteria; order Pelagibacterales; family Pelagibacteraceae; genus Pelagibacter. The sequence goes on from CABZNY010000020.1 coordinate 15,907, forward strand.
TTGGGAAATTGTTTATTTCTATATTTTCCTGTTAAATAACCACTGGCCAAAGGTGAATATGACAAACATCCTATATTTTCTCTTATAGATACTTCAGCTAAACCAACTTCATAAGACCGATTTAATAAACTGTATGGATTTTGAATTGACATCATTCTTGGTAGATCCTTATCTTTAGAAAGTTGAAGATAATTCATAACTCCCCATGGGGTTTCATTTGATAAACCGACATACCTAATTTTGCCTTCCTCAATAAATTTTTTTAAATTTTCCAAAACAACTTCAAATTTATTCCAGTCATTTTCTTTGTGTTCATAACCCAATCTTCCAAAGTTATTTACGTTTCTTTCAGGCCAATGCAATTGATAAAGATCAATATAATCTGTTTTTAATCTCTTTAGACTTCCATGCAGTGCATCCTCTAAATTCTTTCCAGTGAAGCTGTTCTCTCCATTTCTCATATATTTTCTGCTAGGACCACCCACTTTGGACGCCAGTATTACGTCTTTTCTTTTTTTTGTTTTTTCAAACCAATTCCCAATAATAGTTTCAGTATAACCATATGTTTCTGCTTTTGGGGGAACGGCATATAACTCAGCTGTATCCCAAAAATTTACTCCGTTATCTAAAGAGTAATCCATTTGCTCAAATGCCTCATTTTGGGTATTTTGTTCACCCCAAGTCATTGTCCCAAGACAAATTGTACTCACATTTAGGTCTGTATTTCCTAGTTTTTTATAATTCATAATTTATGTAGTATTTGTTACATTTATTTTGACGACTTGAAAATCTTAAAAAAAAATCTTATATAAATAATATGGAATTCAATAAAGATAATATTTTAAATAAAGCAACAACAGCTAAGCAAACTGTTGTCATGGATGAAGGCTTAAGAGCCTACATGCTTAAAGTTTATAACTATATGGCGACTGGAGTTTTGCTTACAGGAATAATCGCACTTTTATCATTTAAAATGTCTGTTGTAACAGATCCAAATGGAGCAATTGTTGGATTAACTGAATTTGGCAATGCAATTTATTTATCAGGTTTAAAATGGATTGTAATGTTAGCTCCACTAGGAATTGTGTTTTACATGAGTTTTGGAATTAATAAAATGAGTGCTTCAAGAGCTCAGACAACTTTCTGGGTATTTGCCGCATTAATGGGATTATCTCTTTCTTCAATATTATTAATTTACACAGGTTTAAGTGTAACAAGAGTATTTTTTATTTCTTCAGCAACATTTGGAGCAATGAGTATTTATGGTTACACAACAAAAAGAGATTTAACTAAAATGGGATCATTTTTAATGATGGGTTTAATAGGAATTATAATTGCATCTGTTGTAAATATATTCTTAAAATCATCAATGATGTATTTTGCAATATCAATAATCGGTGTTTTAGTATTTGTTGGTTTAACGGCATACGATACACAAAAAATTAAAAACATGTATGCTGTCTCTGACAGTGGTGAGTTAATGGGTAAAAAAGCTGTTATGGGAGCACTAACTTTATATTTAGATTTTATAAATTTATTTATAATGCTTTTAAGATTATTTGGTCAAAGAAGATAAAAACTAAATTTTTTTCCAATCAACTTTATTCAAGAGCATCTTAAGATCGTAAGAATTTTTAAGTATCTTGCCATTAGTATCTGTAATTAAATATTTAAGATTTTTGTTTGAAGGCTTAAAGTTTTTACAAATTTTATATATAGCTTTTTCAGCAGCATTTTTAAAAACACTGAAACTTACTTGTTTACCAGAAATCGATAGGCCA
>CABZNY010000021.1 GCA_902527265.1 uncultured Pelagibacteraceae bacterium
AATTTTTCAATAAACTCCTTTGTTTTAATTTTCATAGAATATTTGTTTTTGTAATAATTTCTTTCACTTATTGCCATTTTTCTAACTTTCTTCTCATTTTTCAAAACAAAATAAATTTTTTTTATAAGATGATTTTTTTTTTCATAAATAAATGGTGGATTTTTTTTTTTTAAATCAATACCTTCAATTCCTCTTTTCGATGATATAACAATTCCGCCCATGCACAATGTCTCTAATATTTTTATTCTTGTTCCTGACCCAAATTTAAGAGGAACGCACATACATATGGCGTGACGAATATAATTATATAATTTATTCTTTGTAACAATATTTTTATTAATCAACCATGGATATTTTTTATCTAATCCCCCCCCTGTAAGAACTAACTTTAAATTAGGATATTTCTTAATTAGTATTGGAAATATATTATTATTTAATTCATCAATAGCGTCCTTATTGGGTTTATAGTAATACGATCCAGAATATAGAACATATCTATAATTGATTAATCTTTTTCCAATTTTTTTATGAATTTCTAAAGAGTTTGGAAATAAAAATGTATTTACTTTATATAATTTCTTAATTTTTCTTCTTTCTTGATTCGAGACTGTTGTTGCTAAATCTACTTTATTAAAAATATAATTCTCAAAAAAATAAGTAATATAAAAAATTATTTTATTAAAATATTTTTTTCTAATTTCAGACTCAATTGAATGAGATATATATATAGTTACCAAATCTCTAAAAATAAGTTTTAGACAAAAGAAAATAATAAAACTATAGAAAATCCAACTAGCTCCCTCGATTATTAAAATCTTTTTTTTTGAATTTTTTAAGTATAAATAAACTTCGTAAATCATTTTAGGCAGTGATACTATTTTGAATATTGGTTTCTCTTTTTTAATAAAAATTGTTTTAATTTTATTATTATTGATTTTTTTTAAATGAGATATTTGAAATAATTTCTTATTTTTTGGCCAGCAACTAAAACGGTCATTGACTACAGTAGATGACCCCATATTATTTGGAATTACAGGAAAAAAAGTTACGAATGCAGTTTTAGTATCTTTCATATATTTCTATTAAGTAGCATATATTGTTAAATCTATTAATTTTAATCTAATAATATAAATAAAAAATAGTTTGCCTTTTTAATCTATTAAGAATATAAACTCTGAGCCTGGTGATTATTGCGAAAGGGTAATACCCGATCCCATTCCGAACTCGGAAGTCAAGCCTTTCTGCGCCGATGGTACTTTGTCTTAAGACATGGAAGAGTAGGACGTTGCCAGGCTTAATCTCATGAAAAATTATATAGTTGTTACTGGTGGAGCAGGATTTGTAGGATCAAACCTAATAGAGGCTTTAATTAAAAATACAAATCAAAATATTATCAGCTTAGATAATTATTCAAGTGGATATGTTAAAAATCATATATTACACAAACGAGTAAAATATTTAAAAGGTAATACAAAAAACATAGACAAAATTTTAAAAAATTTTAAAAAAAAAATTAATACAGTTTTTCATTTCGGTGAATTTTCTAGAATTTATCAAAGTTTTAAAAAATTTAACGAGTGCTATCAAGCAAATAATCTGGGATCTAAATCGGTATTTAAATTCTGCTTAGATAATAAAATTAAACTTATTTACTCAGCTACTTCGGCAAGCCTAGGAAACAAAGGAAAAGATAAAAATCTTTCTCCATACGCTTTCACAAAAGCAGAAAATTTAGAGTTGTTAGAAAATTTGAAAAATTGGTTCAATTTTAAATATGAAATTATATATTTTTACAATGTTTATGGTAAAAACCAAATTAAAGAGGGGGAAATGGCAACTGTAATAGGAGTCTTTGAGAAGCAATATAAAAAGAAAATACCTTTGACTATTGTTAAGCCTGGTACACAGACACGAAGATTTACACACATATCAGATACAATAAAAACATGCATACTTGCCTGGCGTAAAAATAAATGTGCACATTACAGCATTTCACATAAAAAATCTTATTCAATTAAGCAAGTGGCCGATATGTTTAATAGTAAAATAAAGTACTTACCTCCCAGATTAGGTGAACGATACGCCTCAGCATTGACTAATATGTCTTTAAATAACAAAGTAATTAAAAAATACGGTATTATAAGTTTGAAAGATTACATAAGTTCGTTTATTAAGATTGTTTAAAATTATGAAAATTGCAAGTTCTTTAAAATCACTGAAAAAAAGAGATTTAAACTCGAAATTAGTTAGAAGGAGAGGGAGAGTTTATATAATTAATAAAAAAAATCCAAAATTTAAAGCACGTCAAAAGTAAAAAAATGATAATTGGATCTATCTCGGAAAACCTGGAGCTAGAAAAAAGAGTGTCAATCACGCCTGAAATTGTGAGAAAATATAAAAATTTAGGCTTGGAAGTTCATATAAAAAAAAATTATGCTTTGCACTTAGGCTTATCTGATAAAGATTTTGAAAACGAGGGCGCAACTATTTTATTAAATAATGATGAGGTCATCTCAAATTCAGATGCAATTATACAATTGAATATTCCAAGTGATGAAAATTTAAAAAAACTTAAAAAAAATCAAAATTTGATTGGAGTTTTAAACCCCTTTTTAAACGAGAAAAAATTAAAAGAAATAACTTCAAAAAATATCAACTGTTTTTCTCTTGAACTTTTGCCTAGAATTACGAGGGCTCAATCTATGGATATTTTATCCTCTCAAGCTAATTTAGCAGGTTATAAGGCGGTTGTTGATTCATTTGCTTATTTCAAAAAAGCAATACCAATGATGATGACTGCAGCAGGAACAATTACAGCTGCAAAAGTTCTTGTAGTAGGCGCAGGAGTTGCAGGTTTACAAGCAATCGCTACCGCTAAAAGAATGGGCGCAGTTGTTTTTGCAACTGATGTTAGACTGGCCTCAAAAGAACAAGTTGAAAGTTTGGGTGGTAAGTTTTTATCAGTAGAGGGGTCAGAAAATTTAGAGACCGAGGGAGGTTATGCTAGAGAAGCTTCTGAGGATTTTAAAAAAAAACAAGAGGAATTATTAAAAAAAACATTAGAAAAAATTGATATAGTAATTTGTACAGCTCTAATACCAGGAAAAAAAGCGCCTATAATTATTAAAAAAGATATGATTAATAACATGCAGACTGGATCGGTTATTTATGATTTAGCAGCATCACAAGGTGGAAATTCTGAACTTAGTAAAGTAAATGAAATAATAGACTCAAACGGAGTAAAAATAATGGGGGAGACTAATATTTTAAATAAATTGCCTGTTTCCGCATCGAACCTCTATGCAAAAAATATGTTTAATTTTATAAATAATTTATTTGATAAAGATAAAAAAAAATTTGAAATTAACCTAGAAGATGAAATAATTGAAAAAACGATTGTAAAATAATGGAAATAGATCCTTTCATATTTAGATTAAGTATATTTATTCTATCAATTTTTGTTGGATATTATGTTGTATGGAGTGTTACCCCTTCATTGCACACACCATTAATGTCAGTAACTAATGCAATTTCATCCGTAATAATTGTAGGAGCAATCATTGCTGCTTTATCGGGTTCTTCAGAAACGATTTTTGAAACATCAAATATCTTTGGTTTTCTTGCAATAATTTTGGCTGCTGTAAATATTTTTGGGGGGTTCCTTGTAACTCAAAGAATGTTGCAAATGTATAAAAAGAAGAAAAAATAAATATGTCAGCAAATCTTTCAGCATTATTTTATCTTATCTCAGGAATTCTATTTATATTAGCTCTTAGAGGTCTTTCTTCACCAGAAACATCTAGACAAGGAAACTACTTTGGTATCGCTGGAATGATAATTTCAATAATTGTAACATTTTTATCAATAGAGAATTTTGGTCCAGGATTTATTTACGTGTTATTGTTCCTCTTAATAGGAGGCTCAATTGGTGCATTTATAGCATTTAAAATACCAATGACAGCAATGCCTGAGCTTGTAGCTGGCTTTCATAGTCTTGTGGGTTTAGCTGCAGTTTTTGTAGCAATTTCTGCTTTCTTAAAACCAGAAGTATTTAGTTTAGGAACTGTTGGAAATATAAAACTTGCAAGCTTAATAGAAATGTCCATTGGTGCTGCCATTGGAGCAATTACTTTCTCAGGCTCCATAATTGCTTTTTTAAAACTTAGGGGAATAATGTCAGGTGCTCCAATTACTTTCAAAGGTCAGCATTTCATAAACTTGATATTAGGGTTTACAATAATTTTTTTAATTTATTATTTATGTATTTCACAATCTTCAAATATATTTTGGTCAGTGGTTATAATCTCATTTTTAATTGGTGTTCTATTAATTATACCAATAGGTGGAGCAGATATGCCTGTAGTTATTTCAATGTTAAATTCATATTCAGGATGGGCTGCAGCTGGAATAGGATTTACATTAGAGAATACAGCACTGATAATTACTGGTGCTTTAGTTGGATCATCTGGTGCTATTCTTTCTTATATAATGTGCAAGGGTATGAATAGATCGTTTTTCAATGTTATTTTAGGAGGATGGGGAGCAACAGATCAGGCTTCTAGTTCGGAAGGTAAAGAGCAAAAACCTGTTAAAAATGGTAATGCTGATGATGCAGCTTTTTTAATGAAAAACGCTTCATCAGTTATTATTGTTCCAGGTTATGGTATGGCAGTAGCGCAAGCCCAACATGCATTGAGAGAGATGGTAGATGCTTTAAAAAAAAATGGAGTAAAAGTTTCTTATGCAATACATCCCGTAGCAGGAAGAATGCCAGGCCATATGAATGTTTTATTAGCTGAGGCTAATGTTCCTTACGATGAAGTTTTTGAGCTAGAGGAGATTAATAATGACTTTGCAAACTGTGATGTTGCATACGTAATTGGAGCAAATGATGTTACAAACCCTGTTGCCAAATCAGATCCCCAAAGCCCAATATATGGAATGCCAGTGCTTGATGTTGAAAAAAGTAAATCAGTATTATTTGTTAAGAGAAGTTTATCACCTGGTTATGCAGGAATAGATAATGATCTATTTTATAGAGATAATACATTGATGTTATTTTCAGATGCAAAAAAAATGACTGAAGAAATTGTAAAGAGTTTATAATTGACCAAAATTTTTTGTGATATAGCTGACATTGAATTAATTAAAAAGTTTGATAAAAAAAAAATAGTAAAAGGTTTTACTACAAATCCATCATTAATGAGAAAAGCAGGAGCTAAAGATTATAAAAGGTATTTAAAAAACATACTAAAGTCATCTAATAAACCAGTATCCTGCGAAGTTTTTGCTGATGATATCTTAAATATGATTTATCAGGGAAATGAGATGAGTAAATGGGGTAAAAATGTTTATGTGAAAGTTCCAGTTACAAACTCTAAAGGAGTGTTCACGGGAAAAGTGATTAAATCATTAAATGCAAATAATGTTAAATTAAATATTACTGCTGTATATACTTCAAAACAAACAAAGCAGATTTTACAAAATATAAATAATAAAACGAAAGTAATCATTTCAATTTTTGCAGGAAGAATGGCAGATGCTGGAAAAGATCCAATTCCTGAATTTAAAGAAAGTATAAGGATTTCAAAAAATTTTAAAAACGTGGAAATACTTTGGGCAAGCACGAGAGAACCATATAATTATATTCAGGCTAAAAGCATAGGATGTCAAATAATTACAGTTCCTCCAAATATAATTGAAAAAATTGAAAAATTTGGAAAAAGCTTTAGAAAATTAACTTTAGATACCGTGAAGGGTTTTTTAGTAGATGCTAAAAAATCAAATTTTAGACTATAATTGGTTGCGGGGGACGGATTTGAACCGCCGACCTCAAGGTTATGAGCCTTGCGAGCTACCAGGCTGCTCCACCCCGCGGTAATTAAATTCTATTTTTGAGTTTATTAAGTTTCTTTACCCTTTTTATATTTTCCTGGAGAATTCTTTTTTTCTTTTCAGAAGGTTTTTCATATGTATTTTTTAATTTAATTATTTTAAAAAAACCATCTCTCTGTAACTTTCTTTTTAAAACTCTTAAAGCTTGTTCAATATTATTATCTTTTACTTCTATTTTAATAACTACCTCCAAAAAAGGGATTAACTAGCACTTTATTTAAATATTGTCTATTACATTCCATGGTTTAATTTGATTGTTGTAGCTTTTCCTTATTTTCTCTTTTTAATCTTCTTTCAGCTTTTTCTAATGCTGCTACTAAATCACTTTGACTGAATAAACCCATAGCAACAGGATCTTTAGGATTTAAATTATTATAGTTCCAGTAGCTTTTATTTCTTATTGCGGTAACTGAATTTTTTGTAATTCCAATAAGTTTTGAAATTTGAGAGTCTTTTAAATTTGCATGATGTTTAATTAGCCATAATGCAGAATCTGGCTTGTCTTGTCTTTTAGAAAGAGGAATGTACTTTTTAGACTTAATTTTATCACCTTCAATTTCTATTTCGTTTATTTTTAGTACTAGAGGTCTATTTGGATCTTTTGACGAAAGCTCTAATTCATCCTTTGATAGTTGTCCTGCTATTATAGGATTGTAACCAACAATACCTTTGGCAACTTCACCATCTGCAATCCCTTGAATTTCAACTTCATGTAATTTACAGAATTCAGAGATTTGTTTAAAGGTCAAGGAAGTATTTTCTACCAACCAGACAGCTGTAGCCATTGGCATCAAAGGTGCATTATTCATTATTTGTCCTCTGATCTAAAGTTTTGAAATTTTTTGTTAAATTTACTTACTCTGCCTTTATCTAGTATCCTTTGTTTTCCACCTGTCCAAGCTGAGTGAGATTTAGGGTCTATCTCGAGTTTAAGTGTCTCGCCTTCAGATCCCCATGTAGATTTTGTCTGAAATTGTGATCCATCAGTCATTTCAACATTTATACTATGGTAATTTGGATGTATGTTTTTTTTCATAGGCGGTTTTATAGCAAAAAGTTAAATAAAAACAATTAAAACTTATCTAATTTTTCCATCATTTTTGAAAAAATGTTACTACTAGCTGCCCTTATATTTATATTTTCATAGTTATATTCACTTATATCATTTATTCTACCCCCAGCTTCCTTAACAATAAGAATACCTGCAGCTATATCCCATAAATTTATTTTGTTATGAAAGTAACCATCTAATCTTCCAGAACCAACATATGCTAAGTCAAGGGCCGCACAACCAGAATTTCTCATATTTAAATTAGGAAATATTGATTTTATGCCAGTTGAATTTGATGAAAATAAACAATCATCTAGTTTATTTTTATTTGAAACTCTTATTCTGTGATTATTAAAGAAAGCACCGTTATCTTTTTCAGCATAATAAATTTCATTCTTAATAGGGTCAAATACTACAGCTGATTGCAAATCCTCGTTAATTTTAAGAGCTATTGAAATTGCAAAATGTGGTATACCATGCAAAAAATTTGTTGTACCGTCTATTGGATCTATTATCCAAACTTTATCTTTATCTTTATTTTCAATTTTTCCGGTTTCCTCTGTTAAATAAGAATAATTTTTTTTTGTTTTAGCTAACTCTCCTATAAGAATATCTTCAACTCTTTTATCAGTTTTAGTTACAAAATCTCTAGGACCTTTTTTGGAAACTTGCAAATTCTCAATTTCACCAAAATCCCTAATTATTACTTTTGATGCCTTCTCACAAGCCTTAATCATAATATTTAAATTTGAAGAAATAGAATTCATTTTAAATTTTCTTTACATATTTAAATGTTCTAGTATCTAATATTATTTCGTCCTCAGCTTCTATGAAGGGAGGAACTTGAATTTTGATACCATTATCAAGTATCGCAGGTTTGTATGATGATGAGACTGTTTGACCTTTTAATGCAGCATCAGTTGAAACAATTTTACAGTTTATTTGATTTGGAAGTTCAACAGAAATTGGATTTTCATTATAAAAAAAAATTGAAACTTCAAGATTTTCACTCAATAATTTACCTTTTTCTCCAATAATATCTTTTTTTATTTCAATTTGGTCAAAAGTCTTTGCATCCATAAAAAAATAATTATTTCCATCCGAATATAGATAATTAAAATTTGTTTCTTCTAAATTTGCCTTTTCAACAGTCTCACTAGACCTAAATCTCTCATTCAATTTAGTATTTTTACCAACACTTTTCATTTCCACTTGTGCAAATGCTCCACCTTTGCCAGGTTTTACATGTTGGGTTTTTAAAACTTGCCATAAATCGTTTTTATACTCCAAAAGCATTCCAACTCTGATTTCTCCCGCGTTAATTTTCATCTTAATATCTTTACTGCTTTTACTGGTTTAAGTTTTTTATTTTTCCAAATGTAGCCTGAAATAGCCAAAAAATTAGCTTTATTCAATAATAGATTTTTATAATTAGTAGAATTAATTCCACCAATTGCGACTATTGGAAGATTAGTTATTTTATTTACTTTATTTAAAATTTTAGTACTTGCTCGGTATCGCACTTTTTTGGTTTTAGTTGAGTAAAACGCTCCAAATGCTAGGTAATTTGCTTTTGACTGAATAGCAACTTTAGCGAGTTTTATTGAATTATGACAAGTAACACCAATTATCTTATTACCAATTATACTGCGAGCCTCTTCAATTCTCATATCTTTTTGACCTAAATGACAACCATCAGCATTAATTTTCTTTGCAAGCAATGGATCATCATTGACTATAAATTTAACATTATACTTGTTACATATTTTTTTTAATTTTATTCCAATCACAATCCTCTCTTTAAAGGAATAATTTTTTAGTCTCATTTGAAAAAAGTAAACTTTCTTCGTATTTAAGACTTCATTAAGATCTTTATAAAAATTTCTAAATATTTTATTTGGAGAAATAAGATAAATAAATTTTTTTTTATTTATTTTCAAGTTCAATCGTCCATTTTCCTCTGGCGGCTAAAGAGCACATTTTAACTCTATGATTAAAAGTATTTTGAGTTGCTAGAGTGTCTTTAGTATTTTTAGACCATATCTTAAGAGCACTTTGCTGGAGAGCTCTTCCAAATGAGTAAGTCATAATGAAATTAGTATTATTATTTTTATTTATTAAATTTAAATTTTCTGTAGCCTCTATTTCTGATTGACCTCCAGATAAAAAAGCTATTCCAGGAACTTCGCTAGGAACAGAGTTTTTAAGGCATTCAATTGTTTTCATGCAAACTTCTTCATTAGATATTTTTGATTTTGATTTATTACCAGCTAAAATCATATTTGGTTTTAAAATAATTCCTGAAAGGTCAACCTTATGTAATATTAATTCATCAAAACACTTTCTAATAACTTCTGATGTTTTGTTTAAACATATTTCAGCAGAATGATCTCCATCCATTAACACCTCAGGTTCTACAATTGGCACCATTCCACTTTCTTGTACTAAAGCGGAATACCGTGCTAATGCATGAGCATTACTGTTTATTGCTAATTTACTTGGAAATTTATCTTTTATAATATAAACACCTCTCCATTTTGTAAATCTTGCCCCAAGCTCATAATATTTTATTAATCTTTCCCTAAGTCCATCCAATCCCTCTGTTACTTTTTCTCCTGAGGAGTTTGCCAAATCTTTTGCACCAATATCTACCTTTATTCCAGGCAGTGTATCAGAAGAAGAAATTAAATGAGGAATAGATTTTCCCGAACTTGTTGTTTGGTTTATCGTTTCATCATATAGAATAACTCCACCTATGTATTCTCTCATACTCTTTGACGTAAACAAAGTTTCTCTAAAAAGGAGTCTATTTTCAGGCGTAGAGTTTATATTTACATCCTTTAATCTTCTCGTCATAGTTCCATTACTTTCATCTGCTGCAAGTATACCTTTACCATCAGAGATTATCTTTAGTGCAATTTTGTTTAATTCTGACATATCAATTCAAAGCGGTTATACCAGGAAGCTTTTTACCTTCAAGATATTCTAAAAATGCTCCACCTGCGGTTGAAACAAAATTAAAATTATCTACTGCTTTTAATTTATTCAGCAATGAAACAGTATCTCCCCCACCCACAACTGAAAAAAGTTTGTTTGACTTATTATTTTCAATTATTTTTCTAGCTATTTCAATAGTTCCTTTAGCAAAATTTGGATTTTCAAAATATCCTGCTGGTCCGTTCCATAGTATGGACTTACTGTTGTCAATAATATTAATTATTCTGTTAATTGTTTTTGGGCCGATGTCTAAAATCATTTCATCATATAATATTTGATCTAGTTCTTTATTTTCAGAGGAACCATTTAAATTTTTAGATACAAGGACATCCTCAGGAAAAATTATTTTACATTTTTTTTTTTTTGAAAGTGATATAATTTCCTTAATAATTTGATTACAATTTTTTTCTTTAATCGATTTTCCAATATCATTTCCAAAATATTCAATAAAATTATTAGCCATACCTCCAACAATTATAATATTATCAAATTTTGGTATTAAATTTTTGATTATATCTATCTTGGACGATATTTTAGATCCTCCAATTATACATGTAATAGGTTTTGTTATTTCATCAGTAATTTTATTTAGCGCAGCCACTTCCAAGTCAAGTTGTAGTCCAGAAAAAGAGGGTAAATATCTAGAGATTTGATTAATCGATGCATGCGCTCGATGTGAACAGGAGAAAGCATCATTAACATAAATGTCACCTAAATTTGACAAGTGTTTTGCAAATTTTTGATCATTTTTCTCTTCTTCAGGATAAAACCTAATATTTTCTAATATTAGAACTTTCTCAGCAAATCTCTCAAAGAAAACTTTATTTTTTATTCCATAAATGTTTTCTGTAATTAATTTTACATCCACATTTAATTTTTTTTTCAAATCTTCACCTATTGGTTTTAAGGATAGTGCTTTAACTATCTTTCCTTTTGGTCTTCCAACATGGGATAAAATTATTATTTTGCTTTTTTGTTTTATTAAAAAATTTAAAGTAGGTAATATTTTGTCAATTCTTGTTGAGTCAATTATATTCCCATTTTCTAACGGAACATTTAAATCTAATCTTAATAATATGTTTTTACTATTAAGATTTTTTTCGTTTAAAATACTTCTCATCAAGAGATTTTATGCAAATTCTCAGCTATATCACACATTCTATTGGAAAAACCCCATTCATTATCATACCATGCAGAGATTTTACCCATGTTTGTTCCTACTACATTTGTTAAAGAAGCGTCAACAATTGCAGACGCAGAGTGATGATTAAAATCAATGGATACCAGTTTTTCATGTGTAACCTCTAAAATTTTACTCAGCTCATTTTTAGAGGCAGTTTCAAAAACATCATTTATTTTTTTTATATCAATTTTTTTTTTTGTGCAGAATACTAGCTCAACAAGCGATACATTGGGCGTTGGAACTCTCATAGCAACTCCTTCTAATTTACCTTTGAGGCTTGGAATAATTTCACCTAGTGCTTTTGAAGCACCTGTAGAAGTTGGGACTATTGATTGACTCGCAGCTCTTGCTCTTCTTGGATCTTTATGGGAATTGTCTAAAATTCTTTGATCACTTGTAAACGCATGAATAGTAGTCATAAAACCTTTTTCAATTTCAAAATTTTTATTTAGCACATTTACAACTGGCGCTAAACAATTAGTCGTGCATGAGGCAGCAGATATTATTTTATCATCATTAGATAAAATATTTTCATTTACACCAAAAACTATTGTTTTATCTGCATTTTTACATGGAGCAGAAACGATTACTTTTTTCGCACCATTTTTAATGTGTGTGAGTAATTTTTCTTTTGAATTAAATTTACCAGTGCACTCAAAGACATAATCTATATCATATTTTTTCCAATTAATGTTTTCTATTTTACTTTCTTGTGAAAACGAAATTTTATTGTCATTAATTATTAATTCATTTTCATCAAAATTTAATTCCGCATTAAATTTACCATGAATAGAGTCGTATTTAATTAGTTTATAAGTAGTTTCAGCATTAGATTTGTTATTTATATGTTGAATTTTTAAATTTCTGTTTTCAGTCTCGATTATTGATCTAACTATCATACGACCAATTCTGCCCATCCCATTAATTCCAATTTTAATAGTCATTTCGATTTTTAAATAATTTCTTTGATTTATTTGCAATATTTGAAGATATTAATCCAAAATATTTATAAATATCTTTATAAGGAGCACTTTTCCCAAAAACATCAATTCCAAAAGTCATTCCATTATCACCTACATATTTCTTCCAACAATCGCTTGATCCAGCTTCAATTGAAATTTTCAATTTGGTTTCTTTTAAAATTTTATCTTTATATTTATTTGATTGTAAGTCAAAAAGCTCCATACAAGGTACTGAAATAACTTTTGAATATATCTTATCTTTGGCTAATTTATGGCTGGTCTCTACAGCTAGGTTTACTTCAGAACCACTTGCTAAAATTGTTAGTTTAATTTTTTTGCTAGTTCTTAAAACCTCATAAGCTCCCATAGAGCATTTATTGGTTTTTGAGTATTTTTTTCGTATAGGATTAAGGTTTTGTCTAGTTAAGGACAGAATGCTCGGTGTTTTAAAACTCTTTAAAGCATGTTCCCAACATTCAATAGTTTCTAATCTATCTGCAGGTCTAAAAATATTAAGGTTGGGTATTGACCTTAATCCAGATAATTGTTCAATAGGTTGGTGTGTTGGCCCATCCTCTCCAAGACCAATAGAGTCGTGTGTCATTACATATATAACCTGTCGTTCCATCATAGCTGCTAATCTTATTGATGGCTTACAATAATCTGAAAAAATTAAAAAAGTTCCTCCGTAAGGTATTATTTTACTATGCAAGGCTAATCCATTCATAATTCCACACATGGCATGTTCTCTAACTCCATAATGGATATAATTTCCTTTAAAATTTCCAGGTTTTATTATTTCATGATTTTTAGTTTTGGTGTTATTTGATCCAGCAAGGTCTGCTGATCCACCAATAAGTGTATTACTTTTTTTAACAAGAGAGCTAATAATCGACTCTGAGGATTTTCTTGAAGCGAGAATCTTACCTTCTTTTAAAGCTACTTTTTTTTCTTTTAAAGCAGACCTTATAAAATCATTTCTGAAAAATTTATTTATTTTATTTTTTTTCTTTTTATAAATGTTGTTCCACTTGTTTTCAATTTTTTCTCCCTTTTTTCCAATCTCTCTCCAAATTTCTAATATATTTTTTGGAATTTGAAATGGTTTATAGCTCCATCCTAATTCTCTACGTACCAATTCAATCTCCTCCATGCCTAGCGGGCTTCCATGCGAAGAAGCTTTTCCAGATTTATTAGGTGATCCATAACCAATTTTAGTCTTACAGGAAATAACAGTTGGTTTTTTTGCACTTTGAACCTTTTGGAGAGCTTTAAATATTTCATATTCTTTATGACCATTAATTTCTGTGTAATCCCAGCCATAACTTTCAAATCTTTTTTTAAAATTATCTGAAACTGCTAAACTTGTTGGTCCATCAATAGATATAGAATTATTATCAAACAACATTATTAGATTTTTAAGTTTTAGATGGCCGGCCAAACTCATAGACTCGTGGCTAATACCTTCCATGAGGCAACCATCACCTGCGATTACATAAGTTTTATGATTTATAATATCTTTCCCAATTTTTTTTTTTAAAATTTCCTCTGCTAATGCAAAACCAACTGCATTAGAAATTCCTTGACCTAAAGGACCTGTAGTTGTTTCAATTCCTGAGTTTTTAACATACTCAGGATGACCAGCACAAATAGAGTCTATTTGTCTAAAATTCTTAATATCTTTTAATTTAACACTTTTATAACCAGTTAAATAAAGCAAAGAGTAAAGCAACATTGATCCGTGACCAGCAGATAAAACGAATCTATCTCTATTTATCCAGCTTGGGTTTTTTGGATTAAACTTTAGAAAATATTTGAAAAGAATTGTAGAAACGTCAGCCATTCCCATAGGCATACCGGGGTGTCCAGAATTAGCTTTTTGTACGGCATCCATTGAAAGAGCACGTATAGAGTTAGATAAGGTTTTATTTAATTTTCTCAAAAATTTATCCTTTGTAGACTTAGGTGAATCAATTTATTATTATAGATATATATATGAATTCAATTAGTGAAAAAGAAAAAAAACTATTAGAAACTTTAGGTAAATTAAAAAATCTAGAAAATATAAAACCAGATAAAATTTTGGAGTTAGAAAATCTAGAAAACCAAAAAAATCAATTAGAAATTGAAAAAAAAGAAATAGAACAAAGATACCATTCACTTCAACAAGAAAACCAGTTTCTTAAGCAGAAATTTGATGATTTTAAAAAAAAGGAGATTGAAGAAAAAAAAAAAGAAGACCAATTCTCTCAAAAAATTGATGAATTAAACCAAGAAACAGATAATTTAATGGAAGAAATCGATAAATGGCAAATGTAAATATTAAATTTAATGGTAAAGAATTTTTGTTATCTTGTGTAGATGGCCAAGAAGAACACTTAGAGGAATTAGCTTTATATTTAAACGAAAAGTTTACTAATCTTAAAAACTCTTTAGGAAACATAGGAGAAAGTAAGCTTTTACTCATAACATCAATTTCTGTACTAGATGAGTATTACGAGACTAAAAAAAAATTAGATATTCAAAAAAAAGAAATAAATCAAATTACTGAAAGATTTAAAGAACTTAAATCATTAGTTTATAATTATAGAGATTTAAAAGAAAAAGAAATTTCTGAATTAAGTAAAAAACAGGACAATCTGAAGAATGAAATCGAAATCAATCGAAATAATTATGAAACTTTAGTTGATAAGACTACTCTTGAATTAGAAAATTTTATTAAAAGAAACGATCCAGACTCCAAGATACAATAATAAAAGTGTCTAAAAAAAATTTAAGAAAAAAATTAATTAAGATTAGAAGAAATAATTTTGTAGACCAGACTATATCTTTTGTTCGTTTTAATAAAATATTAAAAAAATATAATTTTAAAAAAAATATATATATTGGTGGTTATTATCCTGTAAATAGTGAGATTAGTTGTTTAGATGTTTTAGAAATTTTAGAAAAGAAAAATTTTAAAATATCTTTGCCCATTACCAAGAGAAATAATAATATGGATTTTTACGAATGGTCTTTTCAAGACTCCCTTAAAGTAAGTCAGAAAGGTATTCCTGAGCCAAATACTAAAAAAAAAGTTGTTCCAGATATTTTGATTGTCCCCCTTGTTGGATTTGATAGGCATAAATTTAGATTAGGATACGGTGGTGGATTTTATGATAGATATATAGGCAAAATTCTTAAGTTTAAAAAAATTTTAACAGTTGGTTTTGCTTTTTCATTTCAAGAAATTTCAAAAATTCCTATAAATAAATTCGATCAAAAGTTAACTTTTATTATAACAGATAAAGAAATTATTAGATGAATATTTTATTTTTAGGAGATATAGTTGGAAACAGTGGCTGTAATGCAGTAAAAAAATTTTTACCTAATATTATTAAATCAAAAAAAATAAACTTTGTTATTGTAAATGGTGAGAATGCCGCAAAAGAAGGTGTTGGTATAACAGAGAATATTGTTAATGAATTATTAAGTTGTGGAGTTGATGTTATTACCACTGGTAATCATGTCTGGGATCAAAAAGAAACATTTGAATTTATTAAAAATCAAAAGAGATTATTAAGACCACTAAATTTATCTGGTGATGTTCCAGGTGATGGTTTTGGTATTTATGATTCTTTTGGCGGTTACAGAGTAGGTGTATTAAATTTAATGGGAAATGTTTTTATGAAAAAATCTGATGATGTCTTCACAAAAAGTAAAGAATTCTTAGATCAAAATACACTTAAAGAAAAATATGATTTTCTCATAGTTGATTTTCATGGTGAGATTACAAGTGAAAAAATGGCTATTGGTCATATATTCGATGGTAATGCTACATTTGTTGTAGGTACCCATACTCATGTGCCCACTAATGACGGAAGAGTATTAAGTAAGGGAACTGCGTATTTAACAGACGCAGGAATGTGCGGTGATTACAATTCAGTAATTGGGATGAATGCTGAAAATTCAATTAATAGGTTTTACAGAAGAGACTCTATAAAACATTTCCCTGCTGAAGGAGAGGCTTCACTTTGTGGAGCAATTATCGAAGCTAATCCAAAAAATGGTTTGGCAACAAATATTAGTCAGTTTATATTTGGTGGTCAACTTCAGAAAGATAACTAATCATGGCAGGCCATTCTCATTGGGCAGGGATTAAACATAAAAAAGGAAAAGCAGATAAGCAAAGATCTGCTATATTTTCTAAACTATCAAGGGAAATTACAGTAGCAGCAAAACTTGGAGATAAAAATCCAGACATGAATGCAAGATTAAGATCTGCCATCCAGGCTGCTAGATCAGCCAACATGCCGAAAGATAATATTGAAAGAGCCATCGACAAATCGTCAATATCAGCAGACACTAATTTTGAAAGTATAAGATATGAAGGATTTGGACCCGCAAAAACAGCAATAGTAGTTACTACTTTAACAGATAATAAAAATAGAACTGCCTCAAATATTAGAACAATCTTTCAAAAACATGGAGGAGGACTTGGTACTCAAGGCTCAGCATCTCATAACTTTCTTCAACTAGGAGTTATCAAAATTGATAAAGGAGAAATGGATGAGGAAAAAATTTTCAACCTAGCAACTGACGCTGGAGCTAATGATTGTTTATTTCATGAGAATTATTATGA
>CABZNY010000022.1 GCA_902527265.1 uncultured Pelagibacteraceae bacterium
AAATCTTCCAAATTCAACTTTAAAATCTACTAATTTAATACCGACGCCTCTGAACATTCCCTGAAGAAAATCATTTATTCTTTTTACCTCTTCGTAAATAAAATCTAATTCAAAAACATCCATCCATTTAAACGCTAAAATATGCTCTCTGCTTACAAGAGGATCACCTAGATCATCATTTTTTAAACAATATTCAACTAGCGGGTAATCAAGCACTGTTCCATCTTCTATGCCTAATCTTTTCGTCAAAGAACCTGTTGCAATATTTCTAACAACAAATTCAATTGGAATAATTTCCACCAACTTAACAAGTTGTTCCCTCATATTAAGTCTTTTTACTAAATGATTTTTTATTCCAACATTACTTAATTGCGTAAGAACATGTTCTGAAATTCTATTATTTAAAATTCCTTTACCTTCAATGATATCTTTCTTTTGATTATTAAAAGCTGTAGCATCATCTTTGAAATGTTGAATTACTAAATTTTTATCAGTAGTTGCATAAATAATTTTAGCTTTACCTTCGTATAATTTTTTACCTTTTTTCATTACTTGAAAACTCTGTTAAAAATTAAATTAACATTCTTAAAGTGTGAGGAATAATTGAATATTTTTTTCATTTTTTTACTAGATATTCTAGATGTAATGTTTTTATCAGTCATCACAACATCTAAAAGATTGAGATTACCTGCTATGCATTTTTTAGCATGTGTCTGTACTAATCTATAAGAGATTTCTCTACTTAAACCAGATTTTGTTAGTTCTAACATCAATTCTTGAGAGAAAATTGTACCTTTGGTGATATTAAGATTGTTAAGCATTTTCTTTGGGTAGACAATCATTTTATCTAATACATTCGCTAATCTTACTAAAGCAAAATCTAGAGTTATATTTGCATCTGGACCAATATTTCTTTCTACACTTGAATGTGAAATATCTCTTTCATGCCAAAGAGCAATATTCTCTAGTGCTGGAATAGTATAACTTCTGACCATTCTAGCAAGTCCAGTTAAGTTTTCACTTAATATTGGGTTTTTTTTATGTGGCATTGCACTTGAACCTTTTTGTTTTTTTGAAAAAAATTCCTGCAATTCATAAACTTCCGTTCTTTGTAAGTGTCTAATTTCTGTTGAAATTCTTTCAATTGATCCAGCTATAATACCTAAAACTGAAAAATAATACGCATGTCTATCTCTTGGAATAACTTGAGTGGATATAGGTTCAACTTTTAACCCTAGTTTTTTAGCAACGTGTTTTTCTACATTAGGATTAATATTTGCAAAAGTACCAACAGCACCAGATATTGCGCACGTTGATATTTCATCTATTGCACTAATTAGTCTTTTTTTATTTCTTTTAAATTCCTCATAATATGAAGCTAATTTAAGACCAAATGTTATAGGTTCAGCATGTATCCCATGACTTCTTCCCATACATGGTGTGAATTTATATTTTTTAGCTTTTGATTTTAAAACTTTTAAAATTTGATCAATATCTTTTAACAAAATCTTACCAGATTGAACTAATTGAATATTAAAACTTGTGTCTACCACATCTGACGAGGTCATTCCTTGATGTAAATATCTTGCTTTAATCCCTACTTTTTCAGTTACAGAAGTTAAGAATGCAATGACATCGTGTTTAACTTTAGCCTCAATTATGTGGATTCTTTTAACATTAATTTTAGCCTTTTTTCTAACAGCACTCGCAACACCTTTCGGAATAGTTCCTAATTTTTCCATACCTTCAGCTGCAGCAACTTCTACATCTAACCAAATTTTATATTTGTTATATTCGGACCAAATATCCGTAAGTTCTTTTCTAGAGTATCGTGTTATCATTAATTATATGGGGGCCTCTTATAACCTTTAACAGATTCTGTAAAAATTTCATAAGAGTCTTCTGTTATTCCAATTGTATGCTCAAATTGTGCGGATAAAGACTTATCTTTTGTAACTGCAGTCCATCCATCATTAAGTACTTTTACATCTAATTTACCAGCATTGATCATCGGTTCTATTGTAAAGGTCATGCCAGGTGTTAGTTCATGACCTGTATTTTTCTTACCATAATGAAGAATATTAGGTTGTTCATGAAATGTATTGCTAATGCCGTGCCCACAAAAATCTCTAACAACAGAAAAACCTCTTTCTTCAACAAAGGATTGAATTTCATAGCCAATGTCTCCTAATTTTACTCCAGGTTTTAAAATTACAATCCCTTTCATCATTGACTCGTATGTTGTTTCTATTAAGTTTTTGGCTTTTACTGGAATATCTCCAATAGCAAACATTCTACTGGTGTCACCGTAATACTCATTCACTATTGCTGTAACATCTATATTAACAACATCACCCTCATTCAAAACTCTATCAGAGGGAATACCATGACAAACAACATGGTTTAAAGACGTGCATAGTGATTTTTTAAATCCTCTATAATATAGTGGAGCAGAGTGACCGCCATTGTCTCTTATAAATTCATATCCTAATTGATCAATTCTATCTGTAGACACACCTTCTTTAACCTCATGCGTTAGCATATCTAAAGTTTGAGACGCTAGTTTTCCAGCAATTCTCATTTTCTCAAATTTTTCTGAATAATTACTCATCTAAAATATTTATTTTCTTTTCAATTTTTATTTCTTTAGAATTTAAGCTACATCTATAAGCAAGAAAGCTTACACCAGATTTTTTAGCATCTAAATATTCTTTATAATATGTAGAGTCTATATCTTTTGCTATTCTAAAATTATTTATACCCTGAATTTGAGTTAAAAATAAGACATAAGGTTTATATCCTTTTTTAATTGATTCCTTTAACTTTTGAAGGTGTTTTGTACCCCTAGAAGTAACAGCATCTGGAAATTCTGCTATATCATCCTCCCTCATTAATGTAGTATTTTTTACTTCTAATATTTTTTTATCACACAAAAAATCAAATCTAGTATCATCAGAATACTTAAATTCTGCTCTAATATTTTTTATAGAACTAAATTCTTTTATTAATTTATTTTCTAATGCATGCTCAACAATCCTATTTGCTCTATGAGTATTTACTCCAATTATTCTTTTTTTTACTTTTATCATCTCTAGGGTAAATTTTAATTTACGTTTAGGATCATTATGCTCGCTTATCCAAGTCTCATTTCCTTGATCTAATAAACCCATCATAGAGCCTGTATTTGGACAATGTGCTACAACAGTTTTATTATTTACTTCTATATCTATGAAAAATCTCTTATATCTCCGTTGTAATTTGCCTTTTAATAAAGTGTTGGTAAATTTCATAGAATTTTATTTATATTTAGAAATGACTAATAAAAAAGAAATATCTGCAGCAATTATCATTATAGGTAATGAGGTATTGTCTGGAAGAACAAAAGACTTAAATACAAGTACATTAGCTACTTGGCTTAATTCTCTTGGAATTTCTGTTGGAGAAGTAAGAGTAATTCCTGATTTGGAAAAAACTATAATAGATACTGTTCATGAGTTAAGGGTTAAACACAACTATGTGTTTACTACAGGCGGTATTGGTCCCACACACGACGACATAACTGCAGAATCAATATCAAAAGCTTTTAATATAGAATATGGATTTCATAAAGAAGCATTTGCAATTTTAGAAAAATATTATGAACCAGATAATTTTAATGACGGCAGACAAAAAATGGCAAAGATGCCAGTTACAGCTAATTTAATTTTAAATCCAACTAGTGGTGCCCCGGGCTTTTATGTAGAGAATGTTTTTTCCCTTCCAGGCGTTCCATCGATATTAAAAGCAATGATTGGGGGACTTGGCAATGTATTAGTAGGTGGCGATCCAATTCTTAGTAAAACAATAAATTTGATGACCTATGAAAGTGAAATAGCAAGTTCATTAACTGATGTTCAAAATAATAACCAGGATGTTGAGATAGGAAGTTATCCTTTTTTTAGACAGGGTAAATTAGGTGTATCAATTGTATTAAGATCAAAAGATCAAGATAAAATAAACCTGTGCAACTCACTAATCCTTGAATTTGTAAAAGCAAAAAATATTAAAATAGTTGAACTAGAGTAATGTTATATTTTGCTTACGGAAGTAATCTTAATCTTTTTCAAATGAAGCGTAGATGTAAAGACTCTGTTTTTCTAAAAAAATACGAACTTAAAGGATACAGACTAAACTTTAGAAGCAAATATAGAGCTGCTGATATAGAGAAGAGCAAAAATTCTTTAGTTCCTGGTGCTTTATTTGAAATATCAAAAAGCGACGAAAAAAAATTAGATGTTTATGAAGATTATCCAATTCTTTATAAAAAACTTTATTTTACCTATTACAATAAGACAGTGATGACTTACATTATGGTTAATAAAACTGAATTTAGATATCCAACTGAAAGATACTTAAATGTAGTAAAGCGAGGATACAAAGATTGTAAACTCGATATGAAATATTTAAAAATTGCCTTACAGCCAGTTAAGTAATGTTCACAAAAAAACAATTATTAAAAAAGGGTTTATTATCAGTAGCACCTCACATGTTTTCAGTAATTCCTTTTGGAATTGTTTGTGGTGCAATTGGCATTGAGCTCGGTTTTAGTCCTGTATTAGTTTACGCAATGTCCATCATTATTTTTGGTGGTGCATCTCAAATAGTATTCTTACAATTACTTTCTGGGGGAGCTTCTGCATTAATAGCTGTCACATCAGTAGGTGTAATTAATTCTAGACACTTACTATATGGGGCGGTTTTGTCTGAATATTTAGAAAAACTCTCTTTTATTAAGAAGTTATTGATATCTTATTTAGTAGTAGACCAAGGGTTTGCCGAGTCGAACAAGTTCTTTCAAAAAAATAAAAATGAACCATATCTTCATTATCATTTGCTAGGTTCAGGAGGCACTCTTTGGATTTGTTGGCAGCTAGCAACATTGTCTGGAATAATTCTTGGCTCATTTGTACCAGAGGAACTTGGATTGAAATTTGCAGTCCCTCTAACTTTTATTGCAATTGTTGTTCAAGATTTAAAAAAATTAGATCATGTAATAGTTATGATCACATGTGGGCTAAGTTCTTTATTGTTTTTTGATGCACCCTTTAAATCATACATAATTATTTCACCAATTATTGCATTATTTGTTGCTGCATTAGTTTTGAGGTTGAAAAAATGACTTGGTTATCAATTATAATTGCAGGAATAATTACTTATTTTATGAGA
This sequence comes from uncultured Pelagibacteraceae bacterium, assembly GCA_902527265.1. GTDB lineage: Bacteria > Pseudomonadota > Alphaproteobacteria > Pelagibacterales > Pelagibacteraceae > Pelagibacter. The sequence continues at coordinate 5,206 of CABZNY010000022.1, forward strand.
ATGACTATGGTTGCTTTAGTAGATAGAGATTTGTTAGGTGAAAAAGTTAAAGCAGTATTGGCCTATGTTCCATCAGCAGTATTTCCTGCAATAATATTTCCAGGAATATTTATTAATGATTATGGAACATTTATAGAAATGAATGATCCTAAAATCTTTGGAGCAATAGTTGCGATAGTTGTTGGTTATTTTACAAGAAATGTAATAGCAACAATAATATCTGGACTATTTTCGTATTGGATTATAATTTTTTTATTATAAAATTCACTTATGAGTATCACTAGATCTGAAAGCAACTTCTATAAAAAGAATGGCTACTTATTTAAAGATGAGTTTATTTCAAAAAAACATATCAAAAAATTAAATACACTTATTAAAAAGATAGTCACCAAAGAAAAGAACAGTAAAAAAAAAGTAAAAGATCAAGGAGGTACACAAAGTTATGACAATTACCACTTTGTATTCAATAGCAACTCTACAAAAAATAAAGAAATATTAAGATTAAATAACCCTCAAAATAATAATAAGCTATTTTATGATTTATCAAGGAATAAAAAGATTATTAATATTGTTAAGAAACTCATTGGTGGGACTGTAAGATTTCATCTTGGAAAATTAAACTTTAAATTACCTAACAAAAAAAAAGGAAGTTTAGTTGAGTGGCACCAGGACTTTGCTTTTTATCCTCACACAAATGATGATTTGATTACAGTTGGTATTTATCTTGAAGATTGTTATGAAAAAACTGGCCCTTTAAAAGTTATTAAAGGTTCTCATAAAAAAGAACTATTTAGTCATCATGGTAATGATAATTTCTTTGTAGGTAAAATTAATACCAAAAAAAATAAAATTAATTTTAAAAAGTCAGTTTCCTTAACAGGAAAAGCAGGTTCGGTTGCATTCTTTCATTGTCGAACAATTCATGGTTCAGGTTTAAATCATACTAACGGATCAAGACCATTAATATTATTTGGATATAGAGCTTGTGATGCATGGCCTATTATAAATGATGGAAACTCACACCCAGAGACAAACTTTAAGAACTATGAAGCAAATATTATTTATGGAAAAAAATCAATAATACCAAGATGTACGGATGTACCTGTAATAATTCCACTTCCAAAAAAAAAACATTATGTATCAATTTATCAATTACAAAAAAGCAAATAAGCTTTTCTTAATAATTTCTTTTTTTTTATTTTCATTTGGCACAGCCAATTCAATGGAAAGATCAAAAAAAGAAATTAAAATTGGAGTTTTTTTAGAAGACTATAAAAAATTTGGAAAATTTTACAAAGTTAACGACACACCTTTAGGAATGTTCCCAGAAACTGCAAATAATTTTAGTCAAAAACAAGTTATTGCTCAAAAAAAATTTATTCAAACATTCATAACACAAAAAGGTCAAATGGAAAAAAACACTGCCAATGTTGTTTTGGGAATGGGTTTTTTTGAATTTTTTTATATGCAACAACTTAAAGACAACGAAAAATCATTAGAAACATTTGAAAAAAAATATCCTAAAATTAATGCAGCCACTAAAAAAAATATAATAAAAATATATGGGTTAAATAAAGCAAGAAAAGCAATGCGTGAGGCTATGGGGTTATCACTTGATAATACACCTGAGGAAGCAATAAAAAGATATTACACATTATATAAGTTATTAAATCAATCTGAATTAATTACGATTGAATTGTCAGACGAAGAAAAGAAAAATATTAAAATCCATAATAAGATTTCAAAAGATATCTCTCGTTTAATTACACTTATAGAGGATAAAACTGAACAAAGATTAATAGATAAAAAATTTAACACCGAATATTCAAAAAATTTTAAAAAACTAAAAAAAAATCTCAAGGAAACAGATTCACTCAGGAATTATGAACTAATAACATCATTTATAAGAGAGGTAAATAAATTCAAAGAAAGTTGAAATTGCAAAAATAGAAGAAACCAAACCTAAACAAGAAGAATTTAAACCCACTATATGTGCAGGCAATTATTATTATAGGTTTATTTATAAACCAAGTGAAATTAGTAAATGTAAATACCCATTTTATGTCATTACTAAAGATCATAGTATGTATGATTGGCATGCATCAAGAATACCAAAAACATCTGTTAAAAAAACAGAAGTTGCTAAAGTAGAAGAACCTAAACAGGAAGAATTTAAACCAGAAAACCAAGTAGTTGATAATGATCCACCAGTAATCGACATTGCTGAAAATATTACCGTTTATGATACAAGTTATGAAATAAAAGGTAGCGTTAAAGATAAATCAGATAAAATATTTATAGAAATCGATGGACAGCCAGTTCAAGTAAAAGATGGAAAATTTTATGTAAAAAGATATTCACCAATTGACGAACAAATTAAAATAATTGCAATTGATCAATGGGGAAATAAATCGAAAGAAAAATTAGTAAATGTTAAAATTAATTTACAAGAAACTTTAGTCGTAGAAAAAATCGAGCCACTTAATCCATCAAAATTAACTGGTAAAACTTCTGATAGCAAAGTTGCTTTAATAATTGGTATAGAAAAATATTCAGAGTCACCAGATGCACAATATGCAAATTTAGATGCACAATACTTTTTTGATTATGCAAGAAAAGGATTTGGTGTAAATCCAAAAAATATAAAAATTTTAGTTGATGAAGATGCTACGTTTATAGAAACTAGCAAAGTCGTTAATAAATGGTTAAAAAGTAAAATAGTAAAAGATAAGTCTGACTTAATAGTATTTTTTGCAGGTCATGGTCTTTCATCTTCAAATGGTAAAGAATTATTCTTACTATCTCAAGATAGTGATCCCGATTTATTAGATATTACAGCTTATTCTCGAACAAAATTTTTTGATAATATCTTAAAACTTAATCCTAAAAGTGTGACGATGTTTTTAGATACATGTTATAGTGGGGTATCTAGAGATGAAGAAATGTTGTTAGCTTCAGCTAGACCACTTAGAATTGTTGCAGAGGAACAAAGCGAAATACCAAATAATTTTACTATTTTTAGTGCCTCTGAATTAAATCAAATATCTTCAGGACTTAAAGAAGCTAAACACGGAATATTTTCATATTATTTGATGAAAGGTTTAGAAGGAAACGCCGACTTAAATAATGATAAAGCTATTACTAATGGTGAACTACTTGCTTATATGGATGAAAATGTATCCCAAAAAGCAGCTGAGCTTGGCAGAGAGCAAAACCCATCACTATCAGGAGATCCTAATAAAGTCCTAATAAGTTATTAATTGTGAGTTACATTGAAAATAATATTAATAAAGGTGAAAAGCTTATTTGGTTTTCAAGAGTATCAACTAAGATAATAATCTTAACTTATATATTTGTTACTTTCGTAAGTGCTTTTTTTGGATATTTTTTTGAAATAGGGATTTTTACATCAATAGTGTTGTGTTTAGTATTATATACACCAAAAGCTATTCTGGATTATTTTGGTAATGAATTTGGCATAACATCTAAAAGAGTAATTTCTAGAAAAGGAATAATTAGTAGAAACGTTGATGAAATGAACTTTAATTCTATTGAAAGTATTAATATTGATCAAAACATTATTTTAAGATTATTGAATATTGGAACTTTGCGTGTTTCAGGTAGGGGAACAAGCAATGTAAGGTTTTTAAATATTGATGATCCAATAAATATTAGAAAAAAAATTAAACACAAATTTTAATCTAAATTATATTCTAAATTTAAGCACCGAATTCAGCAACATATTGTTCTAATTCTTTAAATGCCGCAGTATCTTTTAATTTAGGTAAATTTTTCTTAATGACTTCGTTTGTTTCGATACTTTCAATGTAGTTTTTATAAGTCGAGCTTATTGATACTTCTAAAACTATATAAGTTCTAAATTTGTTATCAGCAACAGCTGCCATTTTGGTTTTATAAATTTTATAGCCGCCTAATGAAACATTTTTTGCAACAACTTTTGATACAGTCTCAAATTCTTGTTTTAAAGTAAGATCACCATCAACACCTGCTTCTTTCGCAACCGTTTCAAATCTCGTATTTATGTCTGATTGTAAATTTCTTGCAAGTTTTATCCTTGCTCTTTCTATTGCTACCACTTCAGATTGATCAATATCAGCAGATGTATGTGCACCTCTAACATACATTACATCTACAGTGTCTTCAGGCATGTTTAAATACCATTCTGGTATAGCTGCGTTTTGTTTTAATTCCTCTTCTTCTTTGATTTTTTTTATTTCTTCAAGTTGCTTTCTTAATGCAGCTATGTACTTATCTTCGGTTTTAAATTCATATTCTGGAATAGGTGTTTCGCTTAAAAATAAAATCTCTTTTTTAACATCCTCTATTGCTTTTTGTCTGTCAGCTTCTTTTTGATCAGCAATTTTCTTTTCCTCTGCTTTCTTTTTATCTGCTGCTTTTTTTCTTTCAGCTTTTATTTTATCTATTTGTTTTTTTAAGGCTATAATTTCAGCGTTATCATCAACATCGCTTGTATCTAACTTAGGTTTTACTCCTAATTTTTCTAATTCTTTTAAAAGTTCATTTTTAACTTCTTTAATTCTTGCTTCTTCTTTTTGTTTCTCTTCAGCTATTCTTTTTTCTTCAGCTTTTTTCTTTTCCTCTTCTTCTTTTGCTTTTTGTGCTTTTGCATCTTCAAGAAGTTTTTTTAGTTTCGCAATTTCTTCATCACTGTCTACCGCAGATTTACTCTCAACTTTAACACCTAATTCCTCTAGTTCTTTGATAAGAGCTGCCTTAGCTTCTTCTATTTCTTGTTTGAGTTTAAGTTCATCTAGTTGTTTTCTAAGTGCAATAACTTCTTTATCTAAATCAATAAAACTTTCTTTTTCATTAACTGGCTTAACATCGAACTTTTTAATTTCTTCTATAATTTCCTGTTTAACTTTTTCAATTCCCTCTTTCTTTTTAATCTCTTCAATAATTTGATTTAATTGATCTTGAAGCTCTACTATATAATCTTGGTCAGCTTTAAACGGATTGCCTTTTTTAATTGGGTCTCCACCTAGTTCTAATATTTCTGTTTTAAGTTTAGATATTAATTTTTTTCGTGGTGAATGATCATGTGAATATACTGTCGAAACATAAGTTGTATTAATAAATAAACTTAAACTAATTATAAGTAGTAATTTTTTAATCATTATTTGACTATAATGTAATCTATATTCTCTATTTCAAGTAAAGTCTTACTTTTAATAAATTGTTTTTTCAAGCTCTCGTAGGTTGCATATTCATTAAGCCATGGTATTTCCCTTAAAGAGGCAACAAATATTAAGTGTTCATCAACTATCTTATTGTCAATTTCATCAGGAAAATATGTTCCATATTTAAGAGATATATTATCAAGCACTAAATTATTTGTATTTTTATTAAATTTTTCATTTGGAAATATCTTTGTTATTTTGTTGTATTTGGTACCTCCATAAGGCAGCCATTGGAAAATTGTGATATACATTTTTTTTGATGTATTTATTTTAATTTCCATTGTCTCATTTGATCTAAAAGTTCTTTCATTTAATTTTACATCGAATTGAAAAGATGGATCTGTATTTTGTCTGATTGGCAATACATTAGCTTCAATAGTTTGTTTACAAATAAATACACCTGCGTCTTCATCATTATCATGCACAGGTTCTTCTGTTTTTAAGTCTACTATGTCTCCCCTTAGTTTAAGTAATGAAAATTGATTTCTTTCACAGTTAAGTTCGCCATCAACCTCAGAACAACTTGAAAATACCTCTGAGGATATACTTTCTCCCAAAACCTTTCTCATTGCATCTAATTTTGCTTTTTCCAGAGCAATACCGCAAGACTCATTTGGAGAAAAATTTCCAGTGTGTTTATGAGTTCCAGTTGCAGTTACAATCTCCGCTTTAGCTTGAAAAGAAAAAATTAGAATTAAAAATATTAATTTTTTCATAATCAAATTTATTTATGAGATACGTGAACAATAACTACTGATGGTAACATTTTTTGATAAAGTTCAGCTCTACTATATTTTTTATTTTTAAATTTTTTATTTTGTTTGTACTCAAAAATTTTATTTATCATTCTAATTTGTATCGCATATCCCATGTCCGTTGGAATTTTTAACTCTTCTTTTAATGCTGCTTTTATCCAACCTAATTTATCTAATGACGCATAAGCGACTCCTAATAAATTTCCATTAAGATCAAATATTGGACCACCACTATTACCTCCATTTATAGATATGGTTGTCATAAAAGTTCCAGGATATGCATCGTCATCTGTAAAAACTTTACTCACTATTCCTTGAGTAATTGTAGGTTGCCAAGCTGTTTCACCAATGCCAGGAAAACCAATTGTTACAACGTCATCACCAGGCATAGGATTTTTGAAGGTTTTATCTTTTAGTGAAATTGTATGATGATAATTTTTATCCAATTTTAAAATTGCAAGATCATATTTTTCAGAAAAGTCGACAACCTTTGCATTTCTAATCTTTCCAAGTCCATTTCTAACTGCAATTTTTCTTGCATTATTTATTACATGGTAGTTTGTAATGACATATTTGCCTTTACCTACAATAAATCCACTTCCCCAACCAGTACAAGCAAATTCAAATTTTTCATAGTTAGTTACAACTTGATTATTTTGATAGCTATTTATTTCCTCTTCTTGATAGTCTTCATTTTCTTTTTTTATTTTTTTTCTAACTTTGATAGGTTTGTCAAAGTAATTAGGATCAACAGATAAAATCCAGGATTTTGTTTCTTTTAATTTCTTTTTATTTCGATTAAATTCATAATATTTAAGAACTCTAAATTTATATTCTAATGCTTTATCTTCATCACCATTCATCAAATAAAAGTTAGCAAGTTGATCTACTACTTTTATATTTTTTGGATCGCTAGATAAATAATCTTCGAGGATTGTAATTGCTTTATCTTTGTCATCAAAAGCAATAAAATAATTTGCCAATGCTAAAGAAACCTCTGCATTCTTTTTTATATAATATAAATCGTTTAGTATTTTATAAGCTTCTTTATCTTCACCTAATCTAGTTTTTGCAATAGCGAGTATTATTTTTGGTCTGATTAAATTTGGATTTATTGATATTGATTTTTCTGAATATTCAACTGCATCGTCTAATCTTCCTTGTAATAACCTCACATCTGCAAGACCAGTAAAAGTTAGGGCTTCAATATTATCATCTGAAGTAAACAAGCTTTCATTGTAAAACTCCTCTGCTTTTTGAGGTTGATTAATTTTTAAATATATATCTCCAAAAAGAATATTTATATTTTCTTGTTCAATCTCAGAACTAACAGTAATTTTTTTAAGTTTATTAATTGCTTCGTCAAGATTATCTCTATTTATCTCTTTTTTTATACTAATTAAGCTTTCATTGAAGCTTGAAGAAAATGCTATTTGGTTAATAAAAAAAAACAACGCGAATACTAAAGAAATAGTCTTATAAAAACTTCTAATCATAAAAGATTAATTATATTAAATAAAATGTATAATTGATAATATATTCTTATGCAAAAAACTCTACTAATCTTGTTAGTATTAATGAACGTAAATTTACCAATAAAAGCAAATGATATTTTGGACATAGAAATAAAGTCTTTTACAACGCCTGAACATTTAATGTTGTTGGTAAAGAATGAAAATAACTGGATACAAAAAAAAGAAAAAGATGAATGGATTATTAAAAAAGATAAAAAAAATTGGATTACAAAAAAAGAAAACAAAGAATGGGTCACCAGGAAAAAAAATCAAAAAAATGACTTGGCCTACATTACTTTATTGCCTTTAGCTATAATAATTATTTATATTAAAAGGGCATTTAGATAAATTATGAAATTATTTTTTATAAGTTTGATTTTAGCTTTGAACTTACAATCTTGGACTAACGCTGATGAAATCAAGGATTTTGAGATAGAAGGAATGAGTATTGGCGATAGTCTGTTAGATTATTTTAGTTTGACTCAGATAACAAACAAACAAAATTCCTATGAAGACAGAGGTTATATGTACAAATCAAAAAAATATTTTTTTTTAACTTTTGAGATAGATAAAATTAATAATTTTGAAGAAATTCAAGTTGCAATTAAAGATAATGATAAAGATTATTTAATTCAACATTTGTCAGGTCTTACATCGATAGATATAAACGAATGTTATTCAAAATTTGGAGAAATTGAAAAAACTTTAGACGATTTATTTAAAGATACACAAAAAACAAATAAACAAAAAAGAAAACATGCTTTTGATGACTCTGGTAAAAGCACTACTACAGATGTTTATTATTATTTAAAAAATGGATCCTATGCTGCTCTTGTTTGTGTTGATTGGAGTGATGAAATATATAATAAATATAGATGGGAAGATACTTTGCGTCTAGAAATGGGCTCTGCTAATTTTACTAAATGGTTTGATAATCTGGCATATTAATAAAAAATGAAAATTTTTCTATCTGCTTTAATTTTAATTTTTAGTCTTCAATCTTTATCCTCAGCAGATGATATCAGGGACTTTCAGATAGAGGGAATGAGTATTGGGGATAATGCTTTAGAATTTTTCAGTAAGGAAGAAATTAAAAAAAATGTACAAAATTATCATAAAAAAAAAGATTTAGTTCCTGTATGGATACGAAGTTCAAAATTTATTAGTTATGACGGTATTCAATTTTATTATAAAAAATTAGAAAATAAATATATAATAGTAGGTATTGAAGGTATAATTCCATATCTAAAGAGTATGGGAGCTAAAATTGAAGATTGTTATAAGAAAGTTGATGAAATAGATAATGATATTTCAAATTCTTTTACAAATACAAAACGAATTGACGAAGGCATAATCAATCATCCAAAGGATAAAACTGGAAAAACTAAAGTAAGACAAATTCTTTATATATTTAGTAATGATGACATTGCGTATGTAAAATGTTTTGATTGGTCCGAAGAGATGGGTTTTGGTGATCATTTAAGAGTTGGTTTTAAAACAGATGAGTTAAATCTTTGGTATGATACTGCAAATTAAACGTCCTCACATACGGTTTTCACAATCTCTTGTTAAGTGGCCTGATCAGTTTAGTTTAAAACAATAGTTCCAACTTATCCTAAATATTGACACATATAGGCCACAGTGAGAAAGTGTTGTTTATGAGGTTATTTATAGCAGTACTAGTTTTAATATTTTGTTTCCAAACCTTGACTAAGGCTGATGATATATCAGAATTTCAAATAGAGGGAATGAGTATTGGAGATAGTTTATTAGATTATATGAGTGAGAAAGAAATTAATTCTAACAAAAGGAATTATGTAGATGGAAAAAGATATTATGTTGTAGCATATTTTAAAAGTCTTAATCTGTATGACAATGTTGATATATATCTAAAAAGAAAAGATAAAAATTATACAATAAGAACAGTTACTGGTCAGTTAAGAGTAAAAGGACAAAAATGCTTGTCAAAGAAAAAAGAAATAGAGGACAGCATAACTAAAATGTTTCCTAATAAAAAATTAGTTTCATATGGAAATGCTAAACATACTTTTGATAAATCTGGCAAATCATTACAGAGTCAATCTGCTATTTTACTTAAAAATCATAACGATAAAGATCATATTAGAATTGAGTGTACTTTTTGGAGTGACGAAATAAAAAAAAAATACAATTTTGAAGATCATCTCAATGTAGCAGCAATGACAACAGAAATTTTAAATTGGTTTATTGATGGTTATAATTAATAAAAAAATTTTGAATAAATTTAAAATATTTACAGCATTACTTTTTCTAATCTTTAGTTTTCAATCTTTATCAAAAGCAGAGGATGTTCATGAATTTGAAATACACGGATTAACTGTTGGAGAAAGTCTTCTTAATTTTAAATCTAAGCAAAAAATTGAAGAAAAAGAAAAAAAGTATCTTCCAAGCTCAACTGGTGAAAAGTTTTACAGAGTTGCTTTTAAGATTAAAGATAAAAATTATGATTTTGTAGGGTTTTATCTAAAAAAAAATGATCACAACTATAAAATCTATAGCGTGGAAGGAATGAAATATATTAAATATTCAAAATGTAAAACTAAAATGAATGAAATTTTTAATGCAATGAATGTTGGTTTTGGTGAAAAATATATTCCTAATAAATTTGAAGATTTTCATTCGTATGATAAATCTAAAAAAAGCAAAGTAAAAATTATAGATTTTATAAGATCAGATGATTATACAATTGCTCGTATTGTTTGTACAGATTGGGGGAAAAAATTGGAAGCAAAAGGTTTAGATGATAATTTGGCTATATATCTCCAGTCAGAAGAATTCTCAAAATATATGCTCAATGAGGCCTATAAATAAATAATGAGATTGTTGTTTTCGTTTATAATTTTAATCTTAAGTCTTCAATCATTGACAAATGCTGATGAGGTTGGAGATTTTGAAATTGAAGGAATATCAATTGGTGATAGCCTTTTAGATTATTTTGAAAAAAAAAAAATTAAAAAATTTTTAAATTACGATCACCTTCCATCGGATATGAAGTTTAGAATTAGTGAAATTTATCAGGAAGATTTTAATATGAATGTATATGATGGAATACAGGTATTTTATAAACCAAACGATAAAAAGTTTATTATTTATAGCGTTTCTGGTCTTATAGATTGTACAAAAGGTAATAAAAAAAAGTGTGAAAGCACATTTAATAAGATTAGTGAGGATTTAAAAAAAGTTTTTAAAAATATAAAACCTGAAACTAGAAGTTTTCCTCATTTTGATGATAAGTCTGGCAAAAGCATTGTGAAAATTTCATCTTTTGATTTAATAGATGGTAGAATAACTGTATCTTTTACAGATTGGACCAAAAAAATGAAATTTACGGATAATGTTGCAGTTGAGGTACATACCAGAGAAGTGTCAAATTGGATTAATAGTAATTATGGAACTAATTAAATGGCAAAATAATAGTTTATATGAGAATATTTTTATCAATAATAATTTTAATCTTTAGCTATCAATCCTGGACCAAAGCTGATGATATAAGAGATTTTCAAATAGAAGGAATGAGTATTGGTGACAGCGCATTAGATTATTTTAGTGAAAGTGAATTAATTAAAAATAAGAAAAATTTTTATAATAATAAAAAATATGTAAATTCTGAAATGCCACAAAAAAATTCAAGATATCATAGTATCCATGTTAC
>CABZNY010000023.1 GCA_902527265.1 uncultured Pelagibacteraceae bacterium
TTTTCAATGGGCGTCTTCTCCTGAAGAGCAGAAAAAATTATGGAAAGCAAGACACGATGTTTACTATTCGGTTAAAGCTTTAGGAAATGATATGAAAGTTTATTCTACCGATGTATGTGTACCAATTTCAAGATTAGTTGAGTGTATTTCATGGGCAGAAAAAGAAGTTCAGAAGCTGGGCTTAACTGCTCCAATGGTAGGTCATGTTGGCGATGGAAATTTTCATTCTATAGTTCTTTATGATCCAGATGATGAGGATAAACAAAAAAGAATAAGACAATATAGTGATGATTTAATCAATAAAGCACTTGAACTTGAAGGAACTATTACTGGAGAACATGGTATAGGGCTTCAAAAAAAACATTACTTACTTAGAGAACATCCAGATAACGTACCTGTAATGAAATCTATTAAACGATCAATAGATGTAAATAATATTATGAATCCTGGTAAAATCTTCGATTTAAATTAATCTAACTTAATGAAAAAAATATTGGTCACGAGAAGATTGCTAAGATCTTGTGAGGATAAAGCAAAAGAGATATTTGATGCAAATTTAAATCTTAACGATGAACTATATTCACAAAAAAAATTAATTGAAATGAGTGAAGGCTGTGATGGTATACTATCGGCTTTAACTGATAAACTTGATGCCGATACAATCAATCAATTACCAGACTCAGTAAAAATACTTTCTAACTTTGCAGTTGGATTTGGAAATATTGATTTAGATGCTGCAAAAAAAAGAGGTATAGCTGTAACTAATACTCCAGATGTTTTAACTGATGCAACGGCAGAAATAGGAGTTCTTTTAATTCTTGGTGCTTGCAGGAGAGCTTCTGAGGGAATTGAAAGAGCTAGAGAAGGTGGTTGGGTTTGGTCAGCAGATCTATTAATTGGAAAACAATTAACAGGTACGAGATTAGGTATTTTAGGAATGGGAAGAATTGGACAAAAAATTGCGAAAGTTGCTAAATCCCTTGGAATGATAATCCATTATCATAATAGATCAAAACTTAGTGAGGAAAAAGAACAAGGTGCAATTTATCATGATAATTTAAAAGATCTTTTATCTGTATCAGATGTTTTGTCTGTATGTTGTCCAGCATCAAAAGAGACAATTGATATGATTAATAAAGATACAATCGAATATTTACCAAAGGGTGCAGTAGTTACTAATGTTGCACGAGGAGATATAATTGAAGACGAGGCAATGGTTGATGCCTTAGATAGAAGAAAAGTTTATGCAGTTGGGTTAGATGTTTATAAAAACGAGCCAAACTTAAATAAAGGCTACTACAAACATAAAAGTGCGTTTATACTTCCTCATTTAGGCAGTGCCACAAAGGAAACTAGAACAGCCATGGCGAATTTGGCTATTGATAATCTTGATGAGTACTTCAAAACAGGAAACTGTAAAAATAAAGTCAATTAACAATCTCAAGTTGTATTAAGACTTTTTATCCTCATTTTTAATAATGACTCTAAGTTACATTTGTGTTTAATTGTCGACAGTTAATTAACTATAGAGGAGAAATAAATGATTAAAGACAAAAAGTTGAAAGGTAAAAAATTACCTTCAAGACGTAAGTTCTTTAAAGCTGCTGCTGCAACTGGTGTTGCTGCTGTTGCTGCATCATCTTTAGCTGCTCCAGCTGTTGCTGCTGAGAGAATAGAAGCATCAATGGTTGCTACTTGGGGAAGAGATTTTCCAGGTCTAGGAACAGGAGCACAAAGATTTGCACAAAGAATAACAGATATGAGTGACGGTAGAATACAAGTTACTTACTATGCTGCTAATGAGAGAGTTAAAGCATTTGACTCATTTGATGAAGTAGCATCTGGTAACTCACAAATGTATCATGCCGCTGACTATTACTGGGTAAAGAAAAATCCTGCATGGGGTTACTTTACAGCAGTACCTTTTGGTTTCACTTACACTGAAATGAATGCATGGATCAGATTTGCTGGTGGTCAAGAGTTATGGGACGAACTAGCAGATGGTTTTGGTCTTAAAAACTTCATGTGTGGTGATACAGGAGTTCAAATGGGTGGATGGTTTAACAAAAAAATCAGAAGTCCAAATGACTTTAAAGGTTTAAAAATGCGTATGCCTGGTTTAGGTGGGCAAGTAATTGGTAAACTTGGAGGATCTCCAGTTTCACTTCCTGGTGGACAGATTTACGAAAACTTAGTTTCTGGAGCAATTGATGCAACAGAGTGGGTTGGTCCATGGAATGATGAAGCTATGAAATTCCAAGAAGCTGCTAAATACTACTACTATCCTGGTATGCACGAGCCTGGATCTATGTTAGCATGCGGAACTAATAAGTCTTGGTTCACAAGCTTATCTAAATCTGACCAATTATTAATCGAAGCTGCTGCAGCAATGGAAAATGACGTTATGATGTCTGAGTACAATGCTAAAAATGGTGCAGCACTTGCAAGATTGATTAATGATCATGGTGTTAAACTAGAGAAGTTTAGCGACAAGGTTTATGATGGTTTTGGAAAAGCAGCAGAGGAAGTCTTTGAAGAGACAAGAGCGAGTAGTGGTCTTGCAGAAAGAATCCATACTAGTTTCTTAAAAGCAAGAAAAGAAATTGGTGCTTGGACAAACCTTTCAGACTCACCTTACATTCAGCAAAGAAATAGAGTGCTAGGAATGTAATTACGTCTTTTATGTAATTAAAAAGGGCCCTTAATTGGGCCCTTTTTTTTAGTTTTATAAAAGTAAAAATCTAGTATTTAAAAGGCCAATGGACGAAAAAAATAAAAGTATTCATCTTTACTTAAGAATTTTAAGCTATTCAGTGATAGCTTTTACACTGGCATTTTTATTAAATAACCTTCTTACTGTTTGGGCTGAATGGCCTGGTGTAAGAAAAATTTTCTCTCACTACGAATTGTTTGGTCATAAGCAAAAACTATTGGAGGGCTCAGACTTAAATCTTGGCTATATGCAAATTGGATTATATCTGATTTGTATAGGACTTCTGATTTTTTATGTATTTAAAACATATTCCCAAACTTTAGAAACAGACTCAGCAATATTATCAAAATTTTCAGCTTACATAGTGAGGTCATCTTTTTGGGCAGTATTCTTAGTTGGGTTGGCTGATTTTATTATATCTTTTATGGTTGTTGAAAGATTATGGGAAACAATATTTAGTCCCGAAGTTAAAGCCTTTATGGTCAAAGCTCCTGAAAGGATAACGTTTATACACTTTCCAATTATAGCAATTTCGTTCATTATTGGTTACTTTACTAAATCTGTCGGTTTTATCTGGCTAGCAGTTTTAGTTGTCTTAAGTGAATTTTTTATAGTTTTATCTAGATTTATATTTTCATACGAACAAGCTTTTCAAGGAGATCTTGTAAGGTTTTGGTACGCAGCATTATATTTATTTGCAAGTGCTTATGCATTAATACACGAAGGTCATGTTAGAGTTGATGTTTTATACTCTAATTTTAGTGAAAGGAAAAAAGCATGGACTAATGCTATTGGTTCTGCAGTACTTGGAGTACCACTTTGTTTAATTGTTATTTTTTTAGGGTTAAATGGAAAAGCAAGTATTATAAATGGACCAGTGGTTGCTTTTGAAGTAACACAGCAGGGTTCTAATGGGTTATATTTACTTTATTTAATGGCAGTGTATCTGGCGGTATTCGCTATTACGATGTTGTTACAGTTCACAAGTTTTTTTATGGGTAGCAGTTACAAACTTCTGTTGAATGAGAATGAGTCGAAAATTTCAAATGTGAAGAATACGAACGAAGTAAATGTAGAAAATATGGAAAGCCAATAGTGGAATTATTTTTTTTAGCAGTTTTGGTTTTAATTATGATTGTTGCTCTTGCATCTGGTTACCCAGTTGCATTTGCTCTACCAGGTTCAGCTATAATATCTATTGGTTTAGCAGCCTTTTTTGGCTATTTATTTGAGGGAGATGCTGATGCATTCTTCGCAGTAGATGGGCCAATTGAATGGCTTGTTGCTGGAATAACTAATTTTAGAAGTAACTATTGGGATGTAGAAACAGACACCTTAATTGCAATTCCTTTATTCATTTTTATGGGGATTATGCTTCAAAAATCAAAAATTGCTGAAGACTTATTAATTACAATGGGCCAGTTATTTGGTCCAATTCCAGGAGGTTTAGGTATCTCAGTTATATTTGTTGGCGCTTTATTGGCTGCAACGACAGGTATTGTAGGAGCAACAGTAATTGCAATGGGATTAATCTCATTACCAACAATGTTGAATAACAATTATGACAGAAAACTTGCAAGTGGAATTGTATGTTCCTCTGGAACACTCGGACAAATTATTCCTCCATCTATCGTATTGATTATTATTGCAGACCAATTAGCGAGTGCGTCTGATGTTGCAAATAATATGAGACAGAATGATTACAAAGCTTTAACTGGTGAATTTAACATGCCAGGTGAGTTTAGAGTTGGATCATCAAGTGCTGGAGACATGTTCCTTGGTGCACTTTTGCCAGGATTAGTATTGGTAGCCCTTTATATGATTTATGTTTTCTTCTATGCAAGAATTAAAAAAGGAGTTGCTCCGCCAGTTCCATTTAAGGGTGAATTTAATTTTAGATTTTGGATGAGAGTAATTGTTATTATTATTCCACCTCTTGCATTAATATTTGCAGTTTTAGGTTCTATATTAATGGGTATTGCAACTGTTAACCAAGCTGGTTCAATTGGAGCCATAGGTGCAACACTAATGGCAGGTTACAGATTATTTGAAGGAAAGAAAAGTGCCTTTTATCCCCTTTTGCTTATTATAGGTTCGTTGATACCAATCACTTTTTTTGCTTCAAATTATGAACTCAACATAAAAAATTTAGAGGAAAGAGATATTGGAGCAATATACACAACTGCTTTCTTTGTTATCCTTCTTGTAATCGGAATATCGTGGAGCTTTTGGAGAACTTATAAAACAGAGAATGTTTTAAAAGAGGTTGTTACTGAAACTTGTATAACTACTTCAATGGTATTTATTATTCTTTTAGGAGCTGCGATGCTTACTTCTGGATTTAGAGCGTTTGGTGGTGAAGAATTAGTTAGAGATTTCTTACAGGATTTACCTGGTGGATTTTGGACGCAGTTTGTAGTTGTTATGATTGTAATATTTTTACTGGGTTTCTTTTTAGATTTTATTGAAATTGCTGTTGTTGTTGTTCCAATAATTGCACCAATATTGTTGGCTGAAACAGGAGCTAATGTAACTGCAGTTTGGTTAGGAGTTATGATTGGAGTAAACTTGCAAACCTCTTTTCTAACCCCACCATTTGGATTTGCATTATTTTATTTAAAAGGTGTGGCTCCAAAAGTAGTGCAAACACTAGATATTTGGAAAGGCGTTGTACCATTCATAGTTCTTCAGCTTATTGGTTTGGCTATTGTTGGTTCTTATCCATCACTTGTGAATTATCTTCCTAACAGAGTTTATTTAACTTCAAATGTAGCACCACCTCCAATGAATCCTAAGCTACAGTATTGTCTACAAGAATATAAATTTGCAAATTATGCAAATAATGCGGATGTAATAAAGAATAGCATTGACGATTTTGACTCAATTATACTTGCAAATTTACCAGCTGATAAACTAAGTTATTTCCAACGTCATGTAGATAATTCAAATTACACTTTCGAATTAGTTGACGAAGTCAAAAGTACAGAAGCTATTTATAATGACTATGCTGTTGATTATAGAGACTTGCATTTTAAGACTAGAAAAAAACAGAAGAAAATTTCCAAACTTAATAAAAAAATTGATAAATATAAGGCTGAAATTAGAAATTTAGATGATGATGAGGTTTCAGAAAAAAATAAAATTGAACAAAGAATTGAAAATGTAAAACTTGAAATTGAAGAAATCGCCAATTCAATTTCAAAAGACTGGAAACCAAAGAATGATGAATTTAATAAGATTAATAAAGCTAAAAATTTAGCTGTTAAAAAATATCGTAAAACAGCAGACAATGCCTACGATGATTTAATGCTTATTAAATTATTTATATTAGATGGAGAAAAATTTGAAGAATTGAGTAATGATATTAAAATTCTTAAATCTAAAATTGATAATCGAGGTTATCTAGATGCTATAGATCATATTGATAATATGTTTGACAAAGTTGGTGAAATATCAGGTTCAGATGAATTTGCAGATAAATTAGATTACTTGATAACTATTATGGATGAGGATGAAAAAGATCCAGAACAAATAGCAAAAATAGCTGATGAGACTTATGCACATTTTGATAAAGAGGTAAGTTGGAGAAATGAATTTCAGAAAAAATATATGGATAGAATAAATAATCACTTACAGGTACTAAGTGATAATATTGGCTTAAGGTTACAGCAAAAACTCACTAAAGAACAAGCGATTTATGTTTCGAGATGTAATTCGGTGCATAGAGATATTTCTTTAAACTTTTAGTTAATTTGTAATTTGATCAATTATTTTTGATCTTTTATATAATCCTAAGCTTTCAGCTTTTTGTTTTAGCTTGTTATATTCAGACTTTAAGTTTTCAGTATTTACATTAATTTTATTTCCAATTTCAATTATTGATCCAATGATTGGATCAATTTCTAAGGGACGTTTTGCATGTAAATCTTGAGTAGTTGATGGTTTATGGCCTTTTATTGAAATTGCTGCTTTAATTCTATGATCTATCGAAACATTAAATTTAACTCCAATTTTTTCTCCCACTGACTGACATTCTTCCATCAATTTTCTCACTATTTTCAATAGTTCTGGGTCATTACCAATTTCATCTAAAGATTTATCGTGTAGTGCGCTCACAATATTAAAAGAGCAATTACCCCAAAGTTTTATCCATATTTCATCTCTTAGATTGCTTTTTTGGGGAGCTTTTAAACCTCCTGCAATTAATAAGTCTGCAATAATTTTAAGTCTTTGTGATTTTGACCCATCTGGTTCGCCTAATGTAAATCTTTCACCACCATTGTGTTTAATAACACCGGGTTCAGTAATTTCAGCTGCTGGATAAACCACACATCCAAGAGCTCTTGAAGGCTTCAAAGAATTCCAAATTCTACCATCAGGATCAACACTATCTATATGTTTCTCATCCAAGTTTGTCCCCGTGTTAGCTTTATGAAAATACCACCACGGTAAGCCATTTACAGCAGATATTATAGTTGTATTTTTTCCAATTAAGCTTTGAAGAGACTCAACTATATTAGAAATTGCATGAGCTTTTACTGAAATAAAAATATAATTTTGAATTCCAAGTTCTTTGGGATCATCTGTTACTTTTAATTTGAAGTTTTCTGTTTTATCTTTTTTAATTAATGTTAAACCATTTTCCTCAATAGCTTTTTTGTGTGGACCTCTAGCTATTAGTGATAAATCAATATTATTTTTACTCAAACATGCAGCTAAATACCCACCAATTGATCCTGCACCAAATATACAAACTTTTATCATTAATTATTTAAACCAAATTTTTTTGCTAAAACATTTCTTTGTAATTTTCCTGTTGCTCCTTTTGGAATTTCTTCAACAAAAAAAATTTTTTTTGGTATTTTAAACTTAGCAAGTTTTTCTTTTGCATATTCTAAAACATCATTTTCTGAACATATCTCACCGCTTTTTATTATAATTGCACTAGCAATGTTTTCTCCAAGCATTTTGTCTTCATACCCAAAACAAACTGCTTGATCTATTAATGGATGGTCCATTAATACATTATCAACTTCTAATGGAGATATTTTTTCTCCACCTTTATTAATTATTTCTTTCAATCTCCCTGAAATCTTTAAATAACCCTCATTATCGAAATAACCTTGATCGCCAGTTCTAAACCAACCATTGGTAAAACTTGTTTTGTTTGCATCTTCATTATTATCGTATCCAAGAGTTACATTTTCACCTTTTATACACACTTCTCCTTCATCACCTTGTTTTAGCACCTCCCCATTTTCATTCATAATGCATACCTCCGGACCTGCTGGAAGGCCTACAAATCCTGCTTTTTGTTGCTTAGGTGGTAATGGATTAGAAGTCATCTGATGAGTAGCTTCTGTCATACCGTATGCTTCAATTACTGGACAACTAAAAACATCATTTAAATCATTAAATACTGCTGGTGGTAAAGATGCAGATGATGACCTAATTAATCTTAGTTCTAGCCCCTTAGCAATTTCTAAATTTTTATGTGCTCTTAACAAAATAGTTTGATGCATTGTGGGTACTCCAGAGTACCAAGTTATTTTTTCTGATTTAGCTATATCTAAAAACTTGATAGCATTAAAACCATTTGATGCACATACAGATGCACCAGCTTTCATTGATGAAGCTAAAATAGCTATTAGACCATGTATATGAAAAAGTGGCATAATATTAAGACAATGGTCATTTTCTGAAAGATTTAAACTTTTAGAAATATTTTCTGCTGAAGAAAAAATATTTTTATTTGTTAAAGGAACAATCTTTGGTCTCGATGTAGTACCAGAAGTGTGTAGCACTAATGCTTCATCATTTTCATTGGGTAAAGAATATTCACATTCTTTTTCGTAAATATTAAATATTCCTGAAGGTCCATCATTTTCAGGATTAATTTCACATAATTCTATTTTTAATTTTTTTGCTACATTTACAACTGGATTTTCAGAATTTTTCTCAACCAAAACAATTTTTGGATTTAAATCTTTTAAATAAAATTCATACTCCTCAGATTTATATGATGGATTTAAAGGCGCAGCAGACATATAGCTTGAAATAGCCAAAAAACTTGAAGCCATGTACGGTCCATTTGGTAAAACTATCGCTGCTCTATCTTTGTTTGATAATCCATTTCCTGCCAGTTGTTTAGAAATTTTATTGATAAATAATTTTAAATCTTTGTAACTTAGTTTTGAACTGATTTCAGAGGTTAGAGCAATATTTTCATCATCCACATTTTCAAAAATGTTTCTAACAATTCTTTTTGACATTATTTAGTACCCTTTTGCGTAACCGTCTTTTCTAGGATCAGATCCTCCTAAAAGGTCTCCTTCTGATCGATTTATTTTAATAGCTTGACCTCCACCATGAGTACCATCAATATACTCAACATTATGACCGATTTCTTTCAATTCATTAAAAATTTGATTATCGACTGATTTTTCAAGCTTATAAATATTGTTAAAATGAAAAGCTCTTGGAAAACTTAAAGCCTCTTGAGGACCCATACCGTAATCAATCATATTATTTAAAACATGCACCTGTCCTACTGGTTGATATTGTCCTCCCATAACTCCATAACTCAAAGTTGTGTTGTTATCTTTGTCAATGACCATACCTGGAATAATAGTGTGTAATGGTCTTTTTAAGCCCTCAATACAGTTTGGATGTCCATGCTCTACTCTGAAATTTGTACCCCTGTTATGTAAAAGTATTCCACTTTTATTTGTAGTGATACCTGATCCAAATACGTAACAAACTGAATTAATGATGGACACACTATTTAAGTCTTTATCTACAACTGTTAGATAAATAGTTTCTGGGTGAGCTGGAATATTTAAGTCACCAACATCACTGCATGAATTGAGCTTAATTTTATTAAAAATATCCTCAATATTTTTATCACTTAAAATTTCATCTAAATCAAAATTTACAAAATTTGGATCGCCTAAGCTTGTTTCTTTAACTTTATAAGCTTGTTTTGTAACTTCGGCTTCAAGATGAAATCTTTCAGTACTATTGAATTTATAATTATGAATATTTAGTTTTTCTAACAATTTCATCATAATCAAAACAGTTACGCCAGGTCCATTTGGAGGACATTGGTGAATAAAATCACCCTTATAACTAGATTTTATTGTTTCTGATCTTATTGTGTTCTGTTTAGAAAAATCCTCAAAAGTATGAACACCCCCTAATTCACTTAAACTTTCAATTATATCTTTTGCAGTTTCACCCTCATAAAATTCTTTACTTCCTTTTTTACTAATTGCCTCTAATGTTTTTCCTAATGGAATATTTTTCATTAATTCATTTTCTTGATAAGTACGACCTTCTTTCAAAAAAATTTTTTTAGAATTTTCATTTCCGTTAATTTTATTTAAGCTATTATGCCAAGCATTTGACACTACTTTAGAAATTTTGTGACCATTTTTTGCAATCTCAATTGCACCTGTAAATAATTGTTCAAAATCTAATATTCCAAATTCTTTATGAATAGTTTCCCAAGCATGAACTGCACCAGGAATCGTTACTGAATGAGGACTTGTTAATTCAATTTTATCTATATTTTTTTCCTTGAAGAAATCATAACTTAATTTCTCTGGTGCTAACCCAGATCCATTAAAAGATACTGCATCCTTATTATTCATTTTGACAATTGCAAAACAGTCTCCACCAATACTTGTTGCATTAGGTTCAACTACAGATAAAACAATTGAAGCTGCTATAGAAGCATCTACTGCATTTCCACCGATTTTTAGTATTTTTAAGGCCTCTTCGGTCGCTAATGGATGAGAAGTTGCAGCCATTGCATTTGATGAGCGTGCATCTTTATCTTTTGTTGATTGATTATTCATAGTACAGATTAAATCTCAAAAATTTATAAATGATTACTAAAGTAAATAAAAGCATTATCATATTCTGTATTTTTGCCTTTGGTTTTTTATTATCAAATCTTGTTAGATCTATTACTGCAACATTAACACCAGTCCTGACATATGAATTCGATTTAACAGCAGGTAATTTAGGACTGTTAGCAGGAGGGTATTTTATTGGTTTTTCAATTATGCAAGTCCCAATAGGACTGTTACTTGATAAATTTGGACCAAAAAAGGTTGTTGGGTATTTTTTAATAATTGCATTGGTAGGAACCGTATCATTTGCATTAGCAAAAAGTTTTTCTGGGTTGCTTATTTCAAGAATATTTATTGGGATTGGCGTGAGTGCTTGTATGATGGGACCACTAACAGGATACAGAGTTTGGTTTGCTGAAAAATATCAACAGCGCGCTAATTCATGGATGTTAATGGTAGCAAATATAGGTTTTGTATCATCTACTTTACCAGTCCAAATTTTATTACCATACATAGGATGGAGATGGATTTTTATTTTAATAGCCATACTTATTTTAATAAGTATTATTTTAATTTTCTTATTCACTCCTAATTGGGAACAGAAAGAAAACTTTACTATTAATGAAGAAAAAAAAAGCTTAGCTCAAATTTGGAAGAATAAGTTTTTTATTAGCATGGTACCATTAGCATTTATTAATTATGGTGGTATTCAGGCGATCCAAACGCTTTGGGCTGGTCCTTGGATGCTAAATATTACAGGGTATTCTCCGTTTCAAAGTGCTACAGGCTTGTTTTGGATCAATGTAACTATGTTAGCATCATACTTTTTGTGGGGATATATTCTCCCTAAACTCTCTGATTATGGAATAAGTAGTGTTAAACTTATTAAATTTGGACTCCCAATAAGTTACTTTGTTTTTTTTCTAATAATCTTTTTTGGTCCTAAAGCTGGAGCTTTTTTATTTGCAATATACATTATGACTTCAATTGTAATTTCTCTAACTCAACCAGCAATAGCTTTAAACTTTTCACAAAATTTAGCAGGCAAGTCACTCACTTCATATAATGTATTTATTCATTCAGGAACTTTCTTTATGCAATGGGGTATTGGATTATTTATAGACTTATTTAATTCTAAAGGATTTGATATTGCAAGTAGTTATAGAATTTCTTTTTCAATTTTTTTAATTCTTTGTATACTAAGTTATATTTTTTTCATTTATCTAAACAGAAATAATGATTAATAAAAAAATGACACTTATAAATATATTATTATTGATATTAATAATTTATACGTTTATTTGCATTTTTATTTTTTTTTATCAAAGAAATCTTCTGTACCATCCAGGTGAAAATAATTATTTAGACGAAGGACCTTTAAATCACAAAATTGAAAAGGTATTTATTAACTCTGAAAGTAGTTTGGTTGGATGGCACTTTCAAAAGAATGAAAATTATAAGACTATATTACTTTTTCATGGCAATGCTGGCAAACTTGATAATCGTATTTATAAGTTAAATGAATTCTCAAAAATGAATGTTAATTATTTGATATTTGCCTACAGAGGGTTTAGTGGAAATGATGGAAAACCCACAGAAATAGGCCTTTATGAAGATGCTTTGGCAGCAAAGAAATGGCTAAATTCCAGGAAAATTGAAGATAAAAATATAATCTTGTACGGGGAATCGTTAGGTACAGCAATTGCATTAAATCTAGCACAAGATTATTCTTTTAGTGGTGTGATATTAGAGTCACCGTTCACATCTATGGAAACATTAGCAAAAAGTTATTATCCATATTTGCCAGTTAAATATTTGTTAAAAGATAAATATAATTCGATTAGCAAATTGAATAAAAATACATCTCCAATTCTTGTAATGCATGGTATGAAAGATAAAATTGTGCCATTTAAAATGGGAAAAGAAATTTATGATAAATTTAATGGAAAAAAATCAAGTTTTTTTGTTGAAAATGATGATCATATGATGGATTTTAACGAAAATCTCATAAACTCAATTGAGTTATTTATTACAGAATTAAATTAAGACACAATTCAAACAAATATCAAGCAAATTTATATTTTTAAAGTCATGTATGGCAGGAATTTTATCTATATTAATTGCAATTTTTTTTTCAAATTTTTCTTACGCTGAAATTAGCAACGAAACTAGGAATAAATATTTTTATGTTGGTAAAATGAAATCATATAATAGTCAATTTACATTATATTTCAAAACAAGAGACAAAGCCATTTTGGCTAGAGGAGAAGATGCAAACTATATTAATGATTATCCACAAGATTTATATATTTATAATCATAATTCAAAAGAGGATCTCCCTTTACTAACATATGAATGGTTTCCTAAAAAAGTAAAAAAACTTGTAAAAAATTATACCTATCCAGTTTTTCCTGAGGACTTTGCATATTATTTAATGAAAGATAATAATACTTTAATTTTAGTAAGTGGTAAAAAAAATTTTCATCAAAATCTAGAATATAATATTCAGTATAAAAAATTAAAAAATTTCGAGAATGACGGGAAACTAAATTTCATTATTTCAAGTTATGCAAAAGTTTGTGGATATGAAACAAATAAGAATAATTTTGAATGTTCTATTGAAAAACCTTTAATTTCTAAAAATCTAATTAATTAAATTGAGTAAATGCATCTGCAAATTGTTCAGCATTGAAAATTTGTAAATCATCTTCTTTTTCTCCAAGTCCAAGGCCTAAAATTGGAACCTTATATTTTTTTGAAATTGCAATTAGTACTCCTCCTTTTGCTGTTCCATCAAGTTTTGTCATAATTAAACCAGTAATTTTTATAATTTTATCAAATTCTTCAAGTTGATTTATTATATTTTGCCCGGAGGTTGCATCTAGAACTAAAACAACATCATGGGGTGCACTTTCATCTGATTTTTTTATAACATTTGCAATTTTTTTGAATTCATCCATTAAATTTTTCTTATTTTGCAATCTGCCAGCGGTATCAATTAGTACCCGTCTAATATTGTTGTTCTTTGCATGTTCTATCGCCTTGTAGGCTACTGAAGCAGGGTCAGACCCTGGATTTGATTTGATAATTGTCGCTCCAATCTTATCAGACCAAGACTCTAATTGTTCTATTGCTGCTGCCCTAAAGGTATCACAAGCAGAAAATATTACTTCTGAGCCTTTATCTTTAAATATTTTACCAATTTTACCGATAGTGGTCGTCTTACCTACCCCATTTACACCAGAAATTAATGTTATGTTTAAATTTTCTTTATTTTCAAAAAAATCTTTTCTTTCTAAGGGTACCATTAACTCTAAAATATATTCTTTTAAAATAGTATTTATTTCCTCAACCGCATTTTTCTTAGGATCAATTTTTTTTTGAGAGATAATATTTTTAATTTCAGCTGAAGCGTCAATGCCAACGTCAGAACTAATCAAAAATTCCTCTATTTTGTTTAATGTCTCATCATCAATTTCTTTTTTTACTATTATTTCCCTAAGTCCTGAAGAAATACTATCAGCACTTTTTTTAAAGCCCAATTTAAACTTTTCGAAAATACCCATTAAATATTTATATCTATTTCTTTGATACTAGATACAGGTCCTTTCATATGAATTTGTTGACTTTCATCAATAGAAATTATTAATTTTCCTAAACTGAATTCAATTTCAGTTCTAGAATTTTCTAATTTTTCTAAATTTGCAGCCACTGCTGTTGCGCACGCAGCAGTTCCACATGCTTTAGTTAAACCAGCACCTCTTTCCCAAACTTTAATTTTATAATGATTTTCACTTAATTTTTGAGCAAGGGTGAAATTACATTTTTCTGGAAAAAATTCATGATTTTCGATCTTTGGTCCAATTTTTTCTAAATTGAAATTTTCTAGATCATTTACAAAAAAAATAGCATGAGGATTACCTACGTTAATAGCTATACCACCACTCACTGCTTGGTTATTGTTATCTTCTATAATAATTCCTAAATTTTTAGTGTTTAGTTTTTTAGATAAAGGAATTTCATTCCAATTAGTTTTTGGTACACCAATTATTGTTTCAACTTGACCATCATCAAGTAACTTTGAATTCAACTGTTTTGATGCTACTTGAACGCTTATATTTTTTGTATTTTTTTCTTTTGATAATAAAAAGGCTACACATCTTGTACCGTTTCCACATGCGTCAGATGCTGAACCATCAGAATTATAAAACTCTAGATTAGCATCAGCATTATCACTGTTGGTAATATAGATTAGTTGGTCACAACCAACAAAGTTTCGATCACAAATTTTAATAATTTGATCCTTGTTTAATTCCACATTATTTGACCTATTATCAATAATTACAAAATCATTTCCAAGACCATCCATTTTAAAAGCTTTAAATTCCATATACTTCAGTATTTAACTTATTTATTGACATTTTGAACCTCTATTATACTTTATCGCCGTTTCCGCAAAATACAGCAATTTGCGGTGTCTTTGGTAACAAAGAGATCGACACCAGTCAGCGAGAGTTCGCCCACTGGTGCGATACGTGCTGGATGTGATTATGTTTGAAAATTTAACAAATAAATTTGAAGAAATATTTTCTTCTTTAAAAAAGGCGCCTTCGCTTGATGAAAAGCAAGTAGATGAGGGTTTAAGAGAGATTAGGCTTGCTCTTTTAGAAGCGGATGTATCTTTAGAAGTTGTAAAAGAATTTATAAATAGAGTGAAACCCAAAGCTCTTGGTCAAGAGATCATTAGGTCTACTTCACCAGGACAGATGGTAGTTAAAGTTGTTAACGATGAGTTAATTTCTTTCTTAGGGGATAAAAATTCTGATATTGAATTAAATGCAGTACCTCCTGTTCCAGTGATGTTAGTTGGGTTACAGGGTTCGGGAAAAACTACAACTACAGCTAAGTTAGCAAGATTTTTAGAGGCTAACAAAAAGAAAAAAGTTATGATGGCTAGTCTAGACGTTTACAGACCTGCTGCACAAGAGCAACTAAGACTTTTGGGTGAGCAAAATAATATAATAACGCTTCCAGTCATCAAAGATCAACTTCCTGCAGATATTTGTAGAAGAGCGATTAGTGCTGCTAATCTTAATGGAGCAGATGTAATTCTATTTGATACAGCCGGAAGAACTCAGATTGATTTACAAA
Organism: uncultured Pelagibacteraceae bacterium; assembly: GCA_902527265.1. Classification (GTDB taxonomy): domain Bacteria; phylum Pseudomonadota; class Alphaproteobacteria; order Pelagibacterales; family Pelagibacteraceae; genus Pelagibacter. The sequence continues at coordinate 15,721 of CABZNY010000023.1, forward strand.
TGATGAGTGAGATTAAACAAATTGAAAGTATTATAAATCCATCAGAAACAATTCTTGTCGCAGATTCTTTGACTGGCCAAGTAGCAGCTAATGTAGCTAAAGAATTTAAAAGTACTGTTAATCTGACAGGTATTATTCTTACAAGATCAGATGGTGATGGAAGAGGTGGAGCAGCATTAAGTATGAAATATGTTGCAGATGTTCCAATTAAATTTTTAGGAGTTGGTGAAAAAATAGAAAATTTTGAAGTTTTTCACCCAGACAGAATTGCCAATAGAATTTTAGGTATGGGAGATATTGTTTCCCTTGTTGAAAAGGCTGCAGAAGATCTAGATGAAGAAAAATTAAAAAAAACAGAGGAAAAATTAAAAAAAGGTCAGTTCTCGTTAGAGGATTATCTTACTCAGCTAAGACAAATGAAAAAAATGGGTGGTATTGAAGGTATAATGTCTTTTTTGCCTGGTGTTTCAAAAGTTAAATCTCAAATGGATCAAGCTGGAGTGGATGAAAAAATAATTACTCAAAACGAGGCGGTAATATTATCTATGACTAAAAAAGAGCGTGAAAACCCTAAGATTATAGATGGTTCTAGAAAAAAAAGAATTGCTAATGGCTCAGGAACAGACGTAGCCACTATCAATAAATTGCTTAAGCAATTTAAG
>CABZNY010000024.1 GCA_902527265.1 uncultured Pelagibacteraceae bacterium
TTTGGTAAAGTAAATCAAATAAAAATTTAAATCCTTTCCCATACATTCTATTTTTAAATTGAAAAAATATTTTTTTTTTAAATATAAAAAAACCACTCATTGGATCCGATACTTTTTTTCCAAAAAGCACATTAACTAAAAATATAAGTAATCTTGATGAAAAAGATCTTAAAATTGATAGACCAGAATTTTTTTTAAAATCCCTTACACAAATTAGAAAATCTGAATTTTTTTTTATAAATATTTCCATGATTCTGGGAAGATAATTTGGATCATGCTGCAAGTCACCATCCATTACTAATATATTCTCATATTTACTTTTAGAAATACCCAACGAAATTGACATGCAAAGATCATTTACTTTATTTTTTCTGACGAAATATTTTAATTTATTGTTGTTTTTTCTAATTTTTTTCAATGTTTCAATACTTCCATCACTGGAATTATCATCTACAAAAATTATTTCATATAAATGTTTTTGGCAATTTTTTTTAATTCTATTAAATAAAATATTAATATTTTTATTTTCATTTAGAATAGGTATTATTATTGAAAATGATTTATTACCCATATATTTTTATTTATTTTTAAAAATCAATTTAGTACAAAATATAAATAACATGAAAAAAATATTATTACTTGTATTTATTTTTTCTATTTATTTTGTGAGTCTTGTCCTATTTGGATCTGTAGTTAAACATGTCTCGCATAAAGGACCTCTATCAAACAATTTAATAGCTAAAGTAATTTATAATATGTCAAGTATACCTTCAAATTTAAAAACAAATATTTTTGGAGGAAACCTTTCTATTGAAAGAAAAACTCAATTACCATTGGCATCTAAAAGGTTAGGACTAAAAGTAAATATTAATCAGAATAAAAAAGAATATATCCTAGTATCAAAATATTTCCTTGATGAGAAAGTTTTTAAACTCCAGCTTATCGATATCTTGAATAATTCTCTTATACACACTTGGCCTCATAAACAATTTTCTAAAAATCTGACAGGTGAAGGTGGTCCTGGTAGATACACTTTTGAACACTCGATGCTACTTGAAAATGGAGATGCATTAGTTACTACTGGTGGAGGACCTATTATAAGAATTGATCCTTGTGGCAAAAAGATATGGGAGAATGATTTATTTTCCCATCATAGTATTGAAATTGATAATTTAAAAAATATATGGACACCAATTTATCTAAGTGAGAAAAAAGAGATTCATGGTCAAATTTTACAATACCATGATGGCATTGCATATATAGATATTAAGAATGGAAAAACCATATATAAAAAATCTCTTGTAGAAATATTAATAGAAAATAATTTATTTGATTTGATAGGAAATTCGTATATGGGAAGAGATCCTTTGCATTTAAATGATGTCGAGCCAGTTTTGACTGATGGTCCTTTTTGGAAAAAAGATGATTTATTTTTATCTTTAAGAAATATATCTTTAATAATTCTTTACAGACCTTCAACAAATAAGATAATTTGGCATAAGTTTGGACCCTGGAGACATCAACATGATGTTGACATTTTAAGCGATTCAAAAATTGGAATTTTCAACAACAATACTCAGTTAGATTTAAAAAATGTTAATCAAAATTCGGAAATCATTACATATGATTTCAGAAATAAGAAGATAGACAAAATTTTTGACACGGCTTTTAAAAAACACAAAATAAGAACATATTACGAAGGACTTTTCGAAATAATTGACGATAATAGCGTATATATTGAAGAACAAGAAAATGGCAGATTAATAAAAGCTAATAATAAAGGAGAAATAATTTGGGAGTATGTTTGGGATGCTCAAGTCAAATGGTCGAGGTTTTATAATTTACTAAATTTTAAAAAAATTGGAAATATTGATAAGTCAATAAATATAATTAAAAATAAAATATGCCAGTAATACTATTAATTTTTTTAATAATACCTAGCTTTGCTAATGCCTACATCGGACCCGCTCTCGGCTTGGGGGCTATTGCTTTAACTGTCTTATTTGTTCTAGCTTTATTAATAATTCTTTTCTCAATAATTTATTATCCAATTAAATATATAAAAAAAAAATTGAAGAAGAATAATATTGATGAAAAGTAATTTCTCTAGATTAGAAAAAATATTTTTAGGAATAATTTTTAAAATTAGTTTTTTAAATAGAGTACTTTTTGATATTGAAAAAGTATTTATACACAAAAAAACTCCAATAAATCAATCAATTTTCATCTGTGGCCTTCCTAGATCAGGAACAAGTATTCTACTAAATACAATTTATTCAAGTAAAGCATTTGCATCTAATACTTATAGAAATATGCCTTTTATTTTATCGCCAAATATTTGGTCTTTCTTTTCAAAATATTTAAAAAAATCAAGTTATTCTGAACGAGCACATAAAGATGGTGTAAAAATTAACACGGACAGTCCAGAAGCTTTTGAAGAAGTGTTTTGGAAAATAATGTTGAGAGAAAAATATATTAAACAAGATATTATTTGTGAACACAAATTAAATAGTGAAATAATTGAAGAATTTAAAACGTTTAAAGAATTAGTTTGTCAAAGTAAAAACAAAAATAATTATATTTCAAAAAATAATAATAATATACTTAGAATAGGTGAAATAGGTAATAATTTTAAAGACTCTAAATGTATAATTATGTTTAGAGACCCGTTGAACCAGAGTAGTTCATTGAGGAAACAGTACTTTAATTTCAAAAAAATTCATAATGAAGATATTTTTTTTGCTAATTACATGTCTTTTTTAGGACATTTTGAATTTGGAATGAATTATAAGGAATATAATTTTGAAACAAAAAAAAAATCCGATAAAGAAGATTTAGACTATTGGTTAGAGAAATGGTACCAAGTTTATGATTATTTATTAACCAAAAAAAAAGACAATATAATTTTTCTTGGTTATGAAAATTTTTGTGAAAAGCCAAAATATTATTTAAATAAAATAATAAATAATGAAGAAATTCTTACTAATATTGATTTTAATATTATTCAAAATAATAATTTAGAAATTGCACACGAAAGTGAAATAAAAAATAAAGCTTATAAAGTCTACGAAGAATTAAATAAATTGTAAAAAATCCTGTGAAATTTCAGCAAATTAATAAATTTATAGTCGATAAAAATAGTGATGGATTAAGAGTAGACAAATTCATAAATAAAAAAAACAAAAATTTTAGTAGAACAAAAATAAAAAATTTAATACTTAAAAAAAAAATACAATTAAATAATAAAATAATAATCGAACCATCAAAAAAAGTTTTTTATGGGGATTCTATTTTATTTCAAATACCAGAACCTCAGAAAACTTTATTAGAACCTTATGATTACAATCTTAATATAGTATTTGAAGATGAAGATTTATTAATTATTGATAAATCTGCTGGTATTTCTATTCATCCTGGAGCTGGAAATTTTAAAAAAACAATAGTTAACGCACTTATTAATTACAATAGACATAATTTATCAAATTTGGGAGATGAAATGCGACCAGGAATTGTTCATCGTATCGATAAAGATACTTCAGGCCTAATTGTAGTTGCAAAAAATAATAAAGCACACGAAAATTTATCAAATCAATTTTCTGATCATACCGTATCGAGAGTTTATAAAGCTCTAGTATGGGGCAAGTTACGACCATCTAAAGGTAGAATAGAAACTTTAATAACTAGAAGTTCGCGAAATAGACAAATGATGGAGGCAAGTTTTGCTAAAGGAAAAAAATCAATCACGAATTATAAAACAATCGAGATATTTGAAAATGATAAAATTCCAACATTTAGTCTGTTGGAGTGCAGACTTGAAACCGGCAGAACTCACCAAATTAGAGTACATTTGAGTCACAGAGGTAATAATATTCTTGGTGATCAAAAATATAAAAAGCGATATAAAAAAATTAGTAAAATTGACTTTATTTTGGAAGATGCTATTTTAAATTTAAATCGACAATTTTTACATGCAGAAACACTTGGCTTTTTACACCCAAGAACCTCAAAAAAAATGATGTTTTTCTCTAAATTACCTGAAGAGTTAAATAATATCTTAAAAAAGCTAAGAATTACTTACAAATAAACATATTGTAAAAAATTATTTATTTATTAAATAAATAACCTTTATGAATAATAATACTCACAACTTGCCTACGCTATCAAGTGAAGCTGGATTAGCTTCTTATCTTGCTCAAATCAAAAAATTTCCAATGCTTGCTGCTGAGGAGGAATACATGCTAGCCAAAAATTGGCAATCAACTGGAAATGTAAAATCAGCTGAAAAACTTGTAACTAGCCACTTGCGACTAGTTGCAAAGATAGCAATGGGTTATAAAGGCTATGGTTTACCACTTAATGAGATGATTTCAGAGGGAAATGTAGGATTGATGCAAGCTGTAAAAAAATTTGAACCAGAAAAAGGGTTTAGATTGGCAACATACGCAATGTGGTGGATTAAAGCTTCAATACAAGAATACATACTTAGATCCTGGAGCTTAGTTAAAATAGGAACTACCACTGCCCAAAAAAAACTGTTTTTTAATCTCAAAAAAATTAAAAACCAAATAGCACCTAGGTCAGAAGGAGATCTTAGGAAAGAACACGTTGAAGATATAGCCAAGAGACTTTCTGTAAGTGAAAACGAGGTTGTTTCTATGAATAGACGACTTTCAGGTAAAGAACAATCTTTAAATACTCCAATAGGTGAAGATGGAGATGAGTGGCAGGACTGGGTGGTTGATAATGAAATGGATCACGAGTTAAAAATTGCTCAAAGTGATGAAATGGAACAAAGAAAAGATCTACTTCAAGACTCAATCAAGATATTAAATGAAAGAGAAAAAAAGATTTTATACTCAAGAAGATTAACAGATGACCCTGTCACTTTAGATGAATTAAGTAAAAAGTATAAAATAAGCAGAGAAAGAGTAAGACAAATAGAAAATAAAGCTTTTGAAAAACTGCAAAAACATATGCTTAATTCTGCTAAATCTAAGAACTTACTTACAGCAAATTAAAGATTGAAAGGATCTTGAATTAAGATTGTATCATTTCTCTCAGGGCTAGTAGAAATACTTGAAATTCTAGTCTCAATAAATTTTTCTAATTCATTTATATAATTTTTTGCATTTTCAGGTAATTCATCAAATTTTTTAATACCTACTGTTGAGGTTTTCCAACCTTTAAAAGATTTATATACCGGCTTTGCCATAAATTGGTCATCAACAGAGGCAGGAAGATAATCAAATTTTTTACCATTTATATCATAAGCAATACACATTTTGATTTCATCTAGTTCGTCTAGCACATCTAATTTTGTTAGCGCAATTCCATCAATTCCTGAAATTTTAAGGGTTTGTCTTACTAGTACTCCATCAAACCAACCACATCTCCTCTTTCGGCTTGTGACAGTTCCAAATTCTTTTCCTCTTGTTCCCAGTAAGTCACCTATCTCATTTTTTAATTCTGTTGGAAAAGGACCCTCTCCGACTCTTGTAGTGTATGCTTTTGTAATACCCAAAACATAATTGATAGTATTGATACCGCAACCTGAGCCAGTTGCTGCTGATGATGCAACAGTATTAGAAGAAGTTACAAATGGATAGGTCCCATGGTCAACGTCTAAAAGAACTCCTTGAGCTCCTTCAAATAATATTTTTTTATTTTGAGATTTAAATTGGACTATTTTTTTCCATACTGGTTGGGAAAATTTAAGTATTTGTGGAGCAATTTTTAAAAGATTTTTTATTAATTGCTCTTTTTTAAATTCGGGTTTTCCTAAACCTTTTCTAATAGCATTATGATGATTTAATACTACATCTAATCTCTTGATTAAATTAGTTTCTGATGCAAGATCCATTACTCTTATTGATCTTCTACCAATTTTATCTTCATAAGCTGGACCTATTCCTCTCCTTGTGGTACCTATTTTTGATTTTCCTGCAGCATCTTCCCTAATTTCATCCATTTCCTTATGAAATGGTAAAATAAGTGTTGCTGCTTCAGATAATATTAAATTATTAGAATTAACCTCTACATCTTTAGATTTAATTTCATCAATTTCTTCTAATAGTGCCCATGGATCTACCACTACACCATTACCAATAATTGATATTTTATTTTTTCTAACTATTCCTGACGGTAACAATCTTAATTTATAAACTATACCATCAATAACTAAAGTATGGCCAGCGTTATGGCCACCTTGAAATCTTACGATGACGTCAGCCTCACTTGATAGCCAGTCTACAATTTTACCTTTTCCTTCATCACCCCATTGTGAACCTACTACAACTACATTTTTCATCTAAAAATTTTTTTTATTTGCATACTATTTAAATGGTTTATAGGACCGTGACCTTTCCCTAAATTAGGTTGAGTTCGTAATGAATGATTTACATATTTAATTGCCATTTCACAAGATTTCTTTAAAGTTTTTCCACACGAAAAATAGGTAGCTATGGCGCTAGAAAGAGTACAGCCAGTACCATGGCTGTTTTTTGTATTTATTTTCTTATTTTTAAAGATTGTAGTTTCTTTTTTATTTATAAATACGTCTTGAATATTTTTGTAATCTAAATGACCACCTTTAATAAGTACATTTTTTACACCTAATTTTATTAGATAGTTTCCTGCTGAAATTACATCCTGAATAGTTGATATCTTTGAATTTGTTAAAACTTCAGCTTCTGGTATATTTGGTGTAATTAAATCTGCCTTAGATAAAAGTTTGTTTTTTAATATTTTTATAGCCGGACCATTAATTAATTTTTTTCCACCCTTTGCTACCATCACAGGATCTAATATTATTTTTTTTGCTTTTATAATTTTTAGTGATTTTATTACAGAATTTATTACATCTTTTGAATGAAGCATTCCTATTTTAATAGCATCTGGTTTTATATCTTTAGCTGAAAACTCAATTTGCTTGGAAATTTCTCTACTGTTTATAGGAACAATTGATTTAACACCTGTTGTGTTTTGAGATGTTATCGCAGTTATAGCTGTCATTGCATATGAACCAAGCGATGTAACGGTTTTAATATCTGCTTGAATCCCTGCACCTCCAGAAGAGTCTGAACCTGCAATTACTAAAATTTTAGATTTTATTTTCAAGTTAAATAATTGATTTTTTTATAATATTAACACATTTTGAAAGCATAGATTGATCTTCTGTTTCACACATTATTCTTATTACGGGTTCTGTTCCAGACTTTCTTACAAGCATCCTGCCTTTTCCTTTTATTAAACTATTTGCTTTTTTAACTGCATTTTTACACCTTAAGCTATTTATTATTGATTTATCTTTTACTTCAACATTTTCTAACAATTGAGGAGTTGGTATAAAATTTTTAAATATTTCACTAGCTTTTTTTCCTTTTCTCAAAGAAAAGAAAATTTCTAATGCAACTAATAGACCATCACCAGTAGTTGCAAATTTACCAAGTATAATGTGACCAGATTGCTCTCCTCCTAGGTTAAATTTACTTTTCTGCATTACCTCTTTTACATATCTATCGCCAACTTTAGATCTTAAAAACTTTATCTTTTTTTTTGCAAAAAATTTCTGTAATCCATAATTTGACATCAAAGTCCCTACAACACCGCCTTTTAAAATTTTTTTCCTTTTCCACCTCTCTGCAAGCATTGCTATTATTTTATCTCCATCAATAATTTTACCTTTTTCATCACAAATTATTATTCTATCTGCATCTCCATCTAAAGAAATTCCAATATGTGATTTATTTTTTTTTGTATGATATTTAATTTTATTTGGATATGTAGATCCACATTTATAATTTATGTTAAATCCATTAGGTGAAGTTCCTATTTCATGTACTGTGGCACCCAATGATCTAAATAATTGTGGCCCTACTTTATACGCAGCACCATTGGCACAATCAATTGTAATTCTTAAACCTCTCAAATTAAATTGTTTAGGAAAATTTTTTTTTAATATTTCGATGTATTTTTCAGGACCACTTTCCAATCTTTTTACTCTACCTAATATTTCTGGATTTGATAATTTTTTTGAAATCTTAGAATCAATAAGCTTTTCTATTTTTTTTTCTATTTTATCAGATAACTTTAATCCATCTGGTCCAAATAATTTTAATCCATTATCATCAAAAGGATTGTGAGAAGCTGTAATCATTATACCCATATTAGATTTCATTTTTTTTGTAAGCATCGCTAAGCCATTTGTTGGTAATGGTCCGAATGTTAATACATGCATTCCAGCTGAGGTTAAACCTGAGACTAAAGCAGGCTCTAATGTATATCCAGATAACCTTGTATCTTTGGCTATAATTGCTACCTGCTTAGTTTTTTTTTGATTATTGAAATATGTCCCAGCAGCTAAACCAAACTTAAAAAACATTTCGCCATTTATTTTTTCTCCATTTACCTTGCCTCTTATTCCATCTGTTCCAAAATATTTTTTAATCATTAATTACAATCTAATTTTTTGAAAACTTTTATTCCTTGATTAATTTCATTGACATCATGAACTCTGAGTATTTGTACACCTTGTAACATACTAAAAATACTTGAAGACACAGTGCCACCTATTCTTTGTTTACTATCATTTTGCCCAGATATATCTTTAATAAATTTTTTTCTAGAAATTCCCAACATTAATGGCAATCCTAAAGAATGAAAAATAGAAACATTATTGATTAGAGTAATATTATGTTTCATATTTTTTCCAAATCCTATTCCAGGATCTAAAATAATATTGTTATGTTTTATACCGTTATCTCTAATTATTTTTAACTTATCTTCAAAAAAATCATATATATCTAACAATACATTTCTATAAATTGGATTACTTTGCATAGATTCTGTAGTACCTTTCATGTGGTGTAAAACAAATGGTAATTGACTTTTTTTTAAAAAATTTATTGTCTCCTTATCATAACTTAAGCCAGATACATCATTAATTAAATCTAGTTTATATTTTAAAGCTTTTTTCATTACAAAACTTTTTCTAGTATCTAAAGAAACAAAAAGCTTTTTAGATTTTAGATAACCCATAATTTTATTTATTCTTGACCACTCTTCAGTTTGAAGAATTTCTTTAGAGCCTGGTCTAGTAGACTCTCCCCCTATATCAATTATCTTTGCTCCATCAAATATTAATTTATTAATCTGTTTTATTGCAGAAACTTTTTTAATAAATTTACCACCGTCAGAAAAGCTATCTGGGGTAATATTTAATATACCCATTAGTATTGGTAAATTATTAAATTTTAAATTAGGAATTTTTTTTTTCTTAGATATATTATTTATATCAACCAAGACTTTTTTTTTAATTTTTGATTGAAGATGTTTAATATTTTTTATATTTATTTTATATTTATTTCTTCTAGTAATAATTTCAATAGTATCAAAAGAACATAATTTATTACCACTGATTGGAATTGAAATTTTTTTTTTTATGTTTTCTGTTGATGTCTTATTATAATAAAAATTACACGCTCTAGTGTAATATTTTTGCATTAATTCTAATGAACTATCTTTGGTTTCAAACCCATTGAACCTAAAGCTGAGCTTTGATCGTCTTCCTCTACTTTTAAATCTTCTTTATTTTTCGGATATAAATTTTTATTTACTATGTCCTCAATTTCTTTTCCGGTTAATGTTTCATATGTAAGCAAAGCTTTAGCTAATTTATGTAAATCATCAATCTTTTCAGTCAATACTTTTTTTGCTCTATCGTAACCTTGATCAACAAATTTTCTAATCTCAGTATCTACTTTTCTAGCGGTTTCCTCTGACATATTTTGTTGTCTTGCAACAGATCTTCCAAGGAAAACTTCTTCCTCATTTTCTCCATAAGCAACTGGACCCAGTTCTTTACTTAATCCTGCTCTCATTACCATGGCTCTTGCCCTTTTTGTTGCTTGTTCTATATCACTTGCTGCACCAGTAGTTACTTTGTCGTCACCAAAGATAATTTCTTCCGCAACTCTGCCGCCCATAGCTATAGCCATTTGAGCATGTAATTGCTCTCTTGTTTGAGATACTTCGTCTCTTTCAGGAAGTTGCATTACCATTCCCAATGCTCTTCCTCTTGGGATAATTGTTGCTTTATGTATAGGATATGCTGCCTTTTCATTTATTGTAACAATAGCATGCCCAGCCTCATGATAAGCAGTCAGTTTTTTCTCCTCCTCGCTCATCACCATTGATCTTCTCTCGGAACCCATCATTACTTTGTCTTTTGCCTCCTCAAATTCCATGTAAGTAACTATTCTTTTATTTTTTCTTGCGGCTAGTAATGCAGCTTCGTTTACTAAATTTGCTAGGTCAGCACCAGAAAACCCAGGAGTTCCTCTTGCTATGGTTCTTAAATTTACATCAGGTGCCATTGATATTTTCTTAGCATGCACCTTTAATATTTTTTCTCTTCCAATTAAGTCAGGATTTGAAACAACTACCTGCCTATCAAATCTACCTGGTCTTAATAAAGCTGGATCAAGTACATCTGGTCTATTAGTTGCCGCAATAATTATAACACCTTCATTTGTATCAAAACCATCCATCTCTACAAGTAATTGATTAAGTGTCTGTTCTCTCTCATCGTTACCACCACCTAAGCCTGCTCCTCTGCTTCTTCCTACAGCATCAATCTCGTCGATAAATATTATACAAGGTGAATGTTTTTTTCCTTGTTCAAACATATCTCGAACTCTTGAAGCTCCAACACCAACAAACATCTCCACAAAGTCTGAACCTGATATCGTAAAAAATGGTACTCCTGCCTCACCTGCTATAGCTCTTGCTAATAAAGTTTTACCCGTTCCTGGTGGTCCAACTAAAAGACACCCACGAGGTATTTTTCCTCCAAGTCTACTAAATTTTTTAGGATCTTTTAAAAATTCAACTACTTCTTCAACTTCTTCCTTAGCTTCCTCTACACCAGCTACATCATTAAATGTAACTTTGCCTTTTATCTCATTCATCATCTTGGCTTTTGATTTACCAAAACCCATTGCCCCACCTTTGCCACCTTGCATCTGTCTCATGAAAAATATCCAAACAGCAATTAAAAGTAGCATTGGGAACCAAGATAAAAGAACTCCAAATAATGAAGGCATTTTTTCCTCTAATGGACTCGCTGATATACTTACACCTTTATCACTCAATTTTTGAATTAAATTTGGATCATCAGGAGCATAAGTGTTAAACATTTCTCCGTTGGACATTACACCTTTAATATTTTTTCCTTGAATTTCTACTTGAACAACTCTCCCATTATCTACTTGTGTTAAAAATTCTGAAAATATTATGTTATTTTTTTGATTTATTGATCCTTGTGGATTTTTGAACATATTATAAAGGCCAATAGTTAAAATTACTATTACTGCCCACATTGCTAAGTTTCTAAAATTCATAAGTATAAATTAAGAATTATTATCAATTTAACAAGTGTCAATTTGTGCCAATTTAGGTGTATTCTACCTTTTTTCTTGAGAAATAATGACCGAATTCTCCAATTTTTGAATTATACATCCTGAAAGTGTTTTTTTTGAATAATTATTTTTAGATCTTAAATATTTGATTAAGTTCTCAACCTTTGCACCTCGAGTTAAAGTATTTTTTTTTCCAACTTTTTGCATCACTTCTGATAATGATCTAAATACTATTTCATCAGGTTGCTTCATAAAATCATCTTTTAAAATAACTTTTTTAGTTAATTTTAAATAATTTGAATTATTCTTAATATTTTTTTGAACATAATACTCTATAGCATAATTACTTTTATTTAGATTGCTCAAAGATAATTTGAATTTTTTAAAAGTTAATCCATCTCTCTCTAAATTTGAAATTAGTTTCCTTACTTTTACTCTTAAAAATTTTTCATCTATGTTAGAGGGATCTTCGACTTTATAATCAAATGTGTTTTTTGAAATATATACTAAATCCTTTTTAGAAATATCAATTAAAGGCCTCAAGATAAAAACTTTATCATTAAGTTTTACCTTAGATTTAATTTTACCCAATGAAATTAAACCTTTTAAACCTGATCCCCTTAATAATCTTATAAAAAAATTTTCAACCAAATCATCGGAGTGGTGTGCAGTTAAAATCATATCGATTTTTTTTAGTTAAAGTCTCTTTGATAATTAATTTGTATCTATTATCTCTCGCGAAAGATTGAATATTTTTTGATATATTTTTTTTTTTAATTGTAAGAATTTTGCTTGAAATTTGAAATGATTTTAGTTTTTTTTTTACTAATTTAGCTTCTGAGGTAGAATTTTTTCTAAGTTTATGGTCTACTATATAAAAATAAATTTTTTTGTTATTTTCAAAAGAATAACATTTGGCTAGGAACGATAATGCCATACTGTCAGCACCTCCTGAGACAGCTACACAAAAACTGTTTGAGATATTGTTATAAATTTTTTTTTTAAAATTTAAGTAAATTTTTTTTATTCGTGGATCCTCTAATTGTTTAGAATAAAAATTATGAATTTTCTTTTTTACAATCAAATTCTTTTTCTGCATAATACTTAGCTTTTTGAAGCACAGATTGAGTCGCATTAGGATATTGTTTTTTAACTCCAGCAATCATCAAGCATCCTTGATCTTTTTCTCCCATTTGAACCAACGATACTCCTAGTTTCAATAAATTTTCAGGAGCAATTTTGCTTTTTGGATACTTTTGATAACCTTCTAAATATGCAGTGGCAGCATCAGTGTACATTTGTCGTATTCTATATGTTTCTGCATACCAATATTGTGCATTACCTGACAATTCATTATCAGGATTAGTCAATACAAATTCTCTAAATGCTTTTTCAGCATTAGTATAATCACCAACTTTTAAAAAATTTCTTGCAAATTGATATTGCTCTTTCGGGCTAGCATCAGGTAATAATTTTTCCTCTGCATCAAAAACCTCTGAGATTATTGCTTCAGTTTGTTCTACCGATTTTATTACTTGCGTGTCATCATTAGTAGTCATGTCTTTATATGATACCTCTCCCAGTGATTGCGGTTCTGAGGATCCTGGAAGTATTTTTTTTTTAACTATATCTTCATTTGTTAATGTTTGTTCAGCTTTAGGTAAAGAAGTAAGAGATTTATTATTTGTATTTATTGTTGAATTTTGTTCAATTTGCTCAAATCTAAATTGATTATCCTGTTGTACTTTAGAGAGTTTGTTAGAAAGTTTGTCTAACTTAAAATTAATCTCTTCGAATTTATTTGTTAATTCCTGAAATTGCATCTCTATTTCACTTAATTTTAATAAATGTTTTGTTAAAGCTTGCTCAGCCTCTTTTGTTGAAGCTTTCTGAGTTGTGTTTGTGTCAGTGTTTTCAGAAAATGACTGAGAGTAAACTGCTCTTTCCAAAGTTCTTAAATCTTTTTGAATATTTTCTAAAATTTCACTTACTTCTTTATCCTGAGAAAATGAAATATTAATTGAAAAACAAAAAAATAAAATAAAGTTAATTAAAATTAACTTAATTAATGACCTCATAAAAACATTTCTAATTATAATAATGGCAAAAAGAAGACCCTAGGGTTTAAAGCCAGAGTCCTCTTTATATTTAAATTTAATTTGCTTTTACTGTTACAGATCTTCTATTTTTTGACCAAGAAAGTGGATTAGAGCCTGAATCAACAGGTCTCTCTTTTCCATAACTTAAAACTTTAATTCGATCAGACGAAACACCATATGTCATCAAATAGTCTTTTGCTGCATTAGCTCTTCTCTCACCTAAAGCTAAGTTGTATTCCCTAGTGCCTCTTTCATCTGCGTGACCTTCAACCACAACAGTCACATCTGAGTTCTGTCTTAACCAAGCAGCTTGTTTTCTTAAAGTCTCTCTAGAAGCTGTTGTTAATATTGTCTCATTTGTTGCAAAGAATACTCTGTCAGGAACTCCGCTTGCAAGCTCTCCTACAGTATCAGAGCCTATGTAAACGTCACCCTGCATTAACGCATCTAATTTTTCAATTGGATCTGCTTTTTGAGTCTCAGCTGCTTTAGTAGTAGTAGTAGACTCTGTAGGTGTTGTTTTTACAGACTTCTTAGTTGCACACGCAGTAACAATTAAACCAAATATAACAACAAGAAATGCATTTTTTAAAATTTTGCTTAGATTCATTTTTGCTCCTTCAATAGAATATTATGAACTTAATCATGTAATTAGATGTTTTGTCCAGAAAAATCAACCAAATTTAACAGAATCTTTGATTTTCTTTAATTTCCAAGTAAAGAAGACCATGATGGGTCCGAAGCATCAGTCTCAGTTTTTACCAACCTCTCGTTGTATCCTGTTAAATCAATTGACCATAATTTTGCTGAAAATCCTTGACCTTTGTCATCAGTTTTTGTTTCTCTATAAAATATGATTATTCTTCCATTTGGTGACCATGAAGGAGCCTCTTGGTAAAAATTTTCAGTAAGTAATCTTTCTCCGGATCCATCTGTTCTCATAACCCCAATGAAAAATTTACCTTTGTGTAACTTAGTAAATGCTATTAAATCTCCTCTTGGTGACCACACAGGCGTTCCATAAATTCCTTTTCCAAATGATATTCTTTTAACTTTCGATCCATCACTTCTCATTACGTAAATTTGTTGATAACCACTTCTATCAGAATTAAATGTTATATATTTGCCATCGGGAGAATAAGAAGGTGAAGTATCTATAGATGGATGATCAGTTAATTTCTCTTGTATGTTTGTCTCTAAATTTCTAACCCATATCTCAGAATTACCGTCTTTTGCTAAACTCATTATAATTTTTTTTCCATCTGGAGAAAATCTTGGAGCAAATGTCATACCGGGAAAATCTCCCACAACCTCTTGCTTCCCTGTTTCAATATTCAAAAGATA
>CABZNY010000025.1 GCA_902527265.1 uncultured Pelagibacteraceae bacterium
TATTACAGATAACGATAAATTAAATGCATCAAAAGTTCTTAAATTAACGATCTTAAATAAAATAAATATAATTAAAGTTAACGAGGAATAAATTATTATAATTTTAAGCGATTGTTTAAATATTTCATTATAATTGAAAGAGAGATATTCTGTAAATGATTGCTTAAGATTTTTATCAAATATGTCAATCAAAAGTAAAATTGAAAAGAGAAAATAAATACCGCCAATCCATTGAGAAGTAGATCTCCAAATGATTAAGCTTTCATCTAATTGTTTTATATTTTCAAAAATAGTAAATCCAGTAGAAGTAAAACCTGAGATCGCTTCAAAATATGAATTTAATAAAGATATATTTTGAATACTAAAATAATAAGGTATGGATATAATTAATGGAAATAAAAAATAGCCAAATAAAACAGTAAATATTTTTTCGTAAAGAGTAATTTTTCTTTTATTAGTCCTATTAAAAAATAATATTAATACACCTAAACAAAAACTTATTATCAAAGTATAAATATAATTTTCAATATTAAAAAAAATATCAAAATAATTTGAATAAATGATATTAAAAAAAGACAGAATGCTTATTAAAAATAAAAAAGAACTTATATAAGTAGAGCTAAATTTGTTCATATTAAAATTAGATTGAACTAATTCTAAACATATTTTCTACTGTAGGTAGTTGATCTCTTTTAGATAAAAGCAAAACAGTATCATCTTTTTGAAACACATAACTAGAACTTGGTATAATTACTTCGCCATCTCTTAAAATTGCACCTATTCTTATTTCTTCAGGTAAATTAGAGTCTTTCAATTGCCTATTTATTAATTCTGATGTTTCAATGATATCTGCTTCTATAACTTCATATTCACCGTTCAAAATTGTGTAAGCGTTTTCGATAGTTCCTTTATGCACGTGTTTTAAAATACTAGAAACAGTACTCATTCTTGGATCAATTAAATCATCAATTTTTAAAGACGATTGTAATAAAGAGTAATTAGGTTTATTTATCAATGCCATAGTTCTTTTATCTTTTGAAAATTTTTCAACTATTACACTTACCATTAAGTTATCTTCATCGTCATTTGTTAAAGCTAATACAGTTTCAACTTCATCTATATTGGCCTCATTCAAAACATCCTCATCTAAACCGTTTCCATTGATTACAATTGTATCATTTAATTCATTAGCAATATATTCAGCCCTTGATTTATCTTTTTCTATTATCTTCACTCTTGTTGAGTCAAATGATTGCTCAATATTTTTAGCAAGATTGAAACCAATATTTCCCCCTCCTATTATCAACATTTTATTTGAAATTTTTTCGTTATGACCAAATACAGTCAAAGTTTCTTGCATCTGATTACTATTTACAACCACATATGCTTTATCTTTAAGTTGGAGTTGATCTGTCTTTTTCATTACAACAAATTTATCACCTCTAATTACACCCAGAATATAAGCATTTAATTTTGGAAATTTCTTTGTAAGTTCATTTAAATTAATTCCATGAATTGAGCATTTTTCATCAATCAAGATTTCTAACAATCTAATTTTGTTTTCTGCAAATGGTACATTATCTAGAGCTCCTGGTGCCTCCAATTTTCGCTGTATAGATTTTGCAATTTCAATTTCGGGAGATATGATATTATCAATTGGCAAATTCTCTCTATTAAACAATCCTGAATATTTTGGATCAAGATATTCTTGAAATCTTATCCGTGCAATTTTTTTAGGAACCTTGAATAGAGAAAAGGCTATTTGACATATCAACATATTTATTTCATCATTTCTAGTGACAGCTATAATCATATCTGCATCTTTTGTATTTGCTTTTTCCAATATTGATGGAGACGTTGCTTTTCCAACTATTGCTTTTACATCTAAAGTTTCATTTATTTTTTGAATATCATCACTAGATTGATCAATCATTGTTATTGAGTGATTTTGGTCAATCAACATTTTAGCAATAGTTGAGCCTACTCTACCAGCTCCGCATATAATAATATTCATTAGTTTAAATCTTTTACTCCTAGTAGTTTAAGTTTTCTATGTAAAGCTGATCTTTCCATGCCTATAAATTTTGCGGTTTTTGAAATATTTCCACTGAATTTTTTTAATTGGGAGATTAAATATTGTTTTTCAAAGCTTTCTCTGGCTTCTTTTAATGGAACAGTGAGAGTTTCTGTGACTGAAAACTCATTTTCAATTGATTTAGATAAAGACTCTTTGATTATATTCATTAACCTCTCATTATCATCGCCAGGTGACAATATAGCAATTCTCTCTATCAAATTTCTTAATTCTCTGACATTTCCTGGCCAATCATAATTTAATAAATAGTTGTTATCAGCGATCTTAAATTTTTTAAAATTATTAGCTTCACAGATATTTTTAATAAAATATTCTATTAATATTGGGATATCATCAATTCTCTTATTTAAAGGATCAATTTTAATATTAAATACATTTAATCGATGGAATAAATCTTCTCTGAAATTTCCATTTCTAATCTCTTGTAGAGCGTCTTTACTATTTGTGCAAATTATTCTTACATCAACTTTAATATCATGGTTACTATTAATTCTTTTAAATTTTTGATCTATTACAACTCTCAAAATCTTTGACTGTGTTTCAAGTGGTATTTCAGTAACTTCATCAATTAATAGTATTCCACCTGATGCTTTTTCAAGGGCTCCATAAAAAATAGATCCATCTTTTTTTTCTTCACCAAATAATTCAAGTTCATACTTTTTTGCATCTAAAAGTGCACCATTTATGACTACAAAGGGTCCATCCTTTCTTTTAGAATTTTTATGAATTTTTCTTGAAATTAGCTCTTTACCTGAACCAGTAGGTCCAGTAATAAAAATTCTACTCTCGGATTTTGATAATTTACTTATCTGATCTTTAATTGATAAAATGTTAGAACTTTTTCCAACTAATTCGAAAGTGTGAAAGAGTTTTGTATTTAATGTTTTGTTTTCATTTTTTAAATTATAATTCTCAACAGCTCTATTAACAAAATTTATAAGCCTCTCTTTATCAAATGGTTTTTGAATAAATTCAAATGCACCAGATTTTAATGAATTTACTGCCATTTCTATATTTGCATGGCCAGAAATCATTATAACAGGTAAGTCTGGATTTTTTTTCTTTATATGATCTAAAAGAAAGATACCATCATTATCACCTTTGTCTAACTTGACATCTATAATTGCAACATCAGGAAGTTTTTTGTCAATTTCAGTCAGCGCTTGATTAAAGTTAGCAGCAAGTCTAGTCTTGTAACCAGCATCATTAATTAATTCGTCTAAAATTAATCTTATATCTGCATTATCATCTATTATTAAAATTTCAGCTGACATTATTTTTTATAAGGAATTATAATTTGAATCTTTGCACCATTTCTGTGATTTAAAAATTTGATTGATCCCTCATGATCACTAATTATTTTGTCTACAATCGATAATCCTAATCCAGTTCCCTTTTCTTTGGTTGTAAAATAAGGTTTAATTATATCTTTGGTTTTTTTATTTTTGAAACCTGTTCCAGTATCAACAATATTGATGTTTATATAATCTCTTCTTTGTCTAATTTCTATATTTATATTTTTGTCAATTTTACTATCTTTTGAAGCCTTTTCTTGTATGCTTTCAAGGGAATTTTTGATTAAGTTGAAAAATAACCTGTTGAACTGTTCGTTATCAAATTTTAATATTACTGCATTAGCAAGATGATTAACAAGCCTGATTTGAATTGAATTGTCAAGTTTATTAACTAAATTTATGTTGTCTTTGATAACTTGATTTAAATTGTTTGGTTTAAATAATGGTTTTGGCATTCTTGCAAAGTCAGAAAATTCATTTACTAGATTTTCAATCTGTTTAATTTGTTTAAGTATTGTTTTAAGATTATTTAAATATTTTTCTTGATTAAAAGTTTCTCCATTGGGTAAATATTTTGTTTTAAGATTGTCTATTGTTAATTGGATTGGTGTTAAAGGATTTTTGATTTCGTGAGCTAATTTTCTAGCAACATTTTCCCAAGCCTCGTGTCTTTCATTTGTAAGTAGTTTTTCTTGTTGATTTTTTAACCTATCAATCATTGAATTAAAATTTTTATTTAATCTTTCCATTTCTATATCTGCTTTTAAATCAGGAACTTTTGTATTTAAGTTCCCTTTACCAATTTTTTCTGATGCAGTTATTAGGTTATTAATTGATATAAAAAAACGAGATGAAAATCTTATTGCAATTGTTATTGATAAAAAAAGTAAGAGTGTAACAAGAGTAATGTAAATTATAGCAAATGAAATTCTAATACCTAAATTTTGATTTTCTACTGTATAATAAAAATTTACAGCTTCCTCAGATTTTATTAAGTAATTTGAAATATTTTTATCTATATACTTTAATACATATAAAAAAGTATTTTCATAATTAGAAAGTTTTACAACCGCTGCAGATTTATTTTCAAAAGTATTAATAATTTTCAATGGTCTATCATCATCTTTTACCATTTCCATAGCTCTATCTTCAATTTTTTTGTAAACGGAATTTGCTGCTGATCTTAATAACTTACCGTCTTGATCTATTAAATGAAGTTGGTCTATATCTCTTAAAAACCTCTGAGTATTTAATATAAGTTGATACCGATCTGGATTAGAGTTATACAAGTCTGCGTATTTATTTAAATCAAATGCTATGAGTACAATTTCTGACTCTATTTTATTTCTTTTCTCGTCAACATAGTTTTTAGCTATCTCATAAGAATTGTTTACAGCTGTAGTAATTTTTTTGTCAAAATATTTATCTAATGCAAATGAAAAAATAAATAATGAAAAAACTGCAATTAATAATGATGGAATTAATGTAAAAAGAGCAAAAGAAACGATATATTTTCTATTAGCAATTGAACCTCTTACATTGATATTATTTTTAATAGAATTTTTAATATCAATAAATATTAATATAAAAAATAAAATTACTAAAATGACATTAGATATAAGAAGAATTTCAAGACTATCTTCATTAAGTTTAATAAAACTTTTATTGATAAATGTTAAAAATGTAAGAAAACCTAAGGAAATAGTTAATATAAATATAACTATAATAAACAAATTTCTTTTTAACAAAGCAAACATAATTTAAAAATATATTACAAATAATTTTATAACAATCATGACTAATTGTTTTATACTACTAGCTGCTGGTAAAGGTAAGAGATTTAAATCAAATAATCCAAAACAATTTATAAATTATCTAAATAAACCCTTATTTATGCATTCAGTAGACAAGGCAATAAAATCAAAGTTATTTAAATCAATAATAATCGTATCAAACATTCCTATTAAAAATATTAAAGATAAGTCTATTAAAGTGATTAAGGGTGGGAGAGAAAGATATCAATCATCCCAAAAAGCATTAAATTTTATAAAGGATAAGAAATTCACAAATGTTTTTATCCATGATGCGGCGCGACCAAATTTTTCAATAAAATTATTAAAAAAACTAAACTCAAAACTAAAAAAAAATAAAGCAGTAGTACCTTATATTACAACAGATAACTCAACAAAATATAGAATTAAAAATAAAATTCAGAATTTAAAAAGAGAAAATTTGTTATTTACCCAAACACCGCAATGTTTTAATTATAAAACTTTATTCAATCTATCAAAATTGAATAATACTAAAATCACCGATGAGGCAACATTATTTTTAGATAATAAAAAAAAAATTAAATTTGTAAGAGGTGAAGAAAATAATTTCAAAATTACAACAAAGTCTGATTTAAAAAAAATTAATATTTTAAATTTTTATGGTATTGGATTTGATATACATAAATTAATCAAAAATAAAAAATTGTACCTTGGTGGAATAAAAATTCCATTCCATTCTGGTCTACAAGGTCATTCAGATGGAGACGTAATTATCCATGCAATAATTGATGGAATTCTTGGCGCTATGAGAAAAAAAGATATTGGAACTCTTTATCCAAGCAACAAAAGAAGATTTCAAAATATAAGATCACCTAATATGTTGTCTCCTATTTTGAAAAATCTGGATAAAGAAAGATATTTTATAAATAATCTTGACATAAATTTAATTTGTGAAAAACCTAAAGTCTCAAAATATAGAGAAAAAATTATCACTTCATTGTCTAATTTGCTCTATATAAATAAAAATCAAATTAATTTAAAAGGTAAAACAGTTGAAAAGTTGGGTTTGATTGGAAAAGAAGAGGCTATCGCATGTGAAGTGATAGTATCTTTAAATTATTATGCTTAAAAAAATAAATTCTTTATTTGTTACAATGTTTGGGATTGGAAAATTGCCAAGAATACCTGGGAGTTACGCATCTTTAGTAACTGTTATCTTTTTATATTTATTATTTCATATTTTTTCAGTTCCAGCAGATACTTTTTTGTTTTTTTTGATAGGTATTTTTATAATTTCACTCTTTGCAGTAAATTTATTTATTAAAGATTTAACAAATAAAGATCCAAAAGAGGTAGTTATTGACGAGTTTATTGGTCAATCAATACCAATTTGCCTTTATGAAATTGCCCATAAAGCGCCAACAGATCCAGCAAGAGTGCTTACTTTTTATTTTATAATGTTTATTCTTTTTAGAATTTTTGATATCGCAAAACCATACCCTGTAAGTTATTACGATAAAAACTTTAAGAATAGCTTTGGTGTTATAATGGATGATATTTGTGCTGGTTTGTATGTAGTAGCAATTCTTGTCTTTTATATGATTGTTACCTCATGAATAAATTATCGTTTAAAATTGTAAAATTACTAACTAAAAAAAAACTAACAGTATCCTTTGCAGAGTCTTGCACTGGAGGACTTTTAGCAAGTTCAGTTACATCTATAAGCGGATCATCTAAAGTATTTAATATGGGGTTAGTGACTTATTCAAATAATGCAAAAATGAAATTGCTTAAAGTTTCAAAAAAAACTATTACAAACTATGGAGCAGTGAGCTATGAAACCTGTTTATCAATGCTTAAAAATTTAAGTAAAATTAGTAAATCTAATATATCAATCTCAATCACAGGAGTGGCAGGTCCGAATGGTGGTACAAAAGAAAAGCCAGTAGGACTAGTTTACATAGGACTTAAAAAAGGAAGTAAAACAATTATTAAGAAAAACTTATTTAAAAGTAAAAAAAGAGTTTCAATTCAAAAAGCAACCGTAAATCAAGCTCTTAAAATGATTTTAAATATATTATAAACTTTCAGCTCTTTTCTGAAATGCATCAGCTATTTTTTCAAGACCAAATTGAAATGACTTGGTCATTAAAATATTCAAAAATTTATTTTTAATTTCAAAATCAACATCAAAAGTCACTTCTGTTAAATCTCCTTGCTCTTGAAATTTCCAATTATTTTCTAAATAATTTAAAGGACCATCTATATTTGTTACAAATATTGTATCATCTTTTTTATTGAATTTAACATTGCTTTTATAGGTATCAACAAAAGGTCCTTTTCCTATTGTTAAATCGGCAACAATAAGTGTTAAATCTCCCTGTTGTTTTTTTTCATAAACTTTTGAACCCTGGCAGAATGGAACAAATTCAGGGTATTTTTCAATATCTAAAACGAACTCTATGAGTTTGTCTTTTTTGTTATCAATTAATCTCTTAACTGATGCTTTTGGCATTAATTAATATTTCTTCTATTATTTTTAAGTTTATTAAAATCTTCATCGGCATGATAAGAAGATCTTGTTAAAGGTGATGAAGATACTAATAAAAATCCTTTAGATTTTGCTATTTTGCCCAATTCTTTAAATTCATCTGGATGATAATATCTATTTAATGGAAAGTGCTTGGCCGAAGGTTGAAGATATTGACCTATAGTTAAGAAATCAACTTCTGCAGATCTTAGATCATCCATAACTTGAATTATCTCATCTCTGGTTTCACCAAATCCAACCATAATTCCTGATTTTGTAAAAACATTTTTGTTGAATTTTTTTGAATTTTTTAAAAGTTCTAATGATCCAAAATATCTTGCCCCTGGTCTAACTTTTACATAAAGACTTGGAACAGTTTCAATATTGTGATTAAAAACATCTGGGCTTGCTTCCAATACTCTTTTGTAAGCTTCTCCTTTTCTTAAAAAATCAGGTGTTAAAACTTCAATTGTTGTATTTGGATTTTTTTTCCTTGTTGCAACAATAACATCATGAAAATGGTTTGATCCACCATCAGAAAGGTCGTCTCTATCAACAGATGTAATAACAACATGTCTTAAACTTAATTTTTTAACTGCATTTGCTATTTTAATTGGCTCAAATTGATCTAATTTTTCTGGTTTTCCAGTTTTAACATCACAAAATGCACATGCTCTTGTACAAGTGTCACCCATTATCATTAGTGTCGCGTGCCTTTTGCTCCAACACTCAGTAATGTTAGGGCAGTTTGCTTCTTGGCAAACTGTTACGAGATTATCTTTATTAACAACTGTTTTAGTTAAAAAAAATTCTTTACTATTTAGTAGCTTAGATCTAATCCACTCAGGTTTCTTTTTAATAGGATTAATCGGTTTATTAACTTTTTCAGGGTGTCTTGGTCTATTTTTGATTTCCATTGTCTTTGATTATATAGGTAGTCTCACCTTCTTTTCCAAATAAAAACTTTTCTCTTATTAATATTTCTATGAAATCTAGATCTATATTTTCTGTTAAAAGGGAATTTTTGTGCTCCAAATCTTCTATTTTGCTATTTAGAGTAATTTGATCATTTTTTAATTGCTCATATATATCTTTCTTTTCCATGTAAGAAATGAGACCTCTATCACCATCTAATAAATTAAAGAAAAAATATATAAACAGGAATGTGATGATAAGAATAAAATAGTTCTTTTTTAATTTTTCTAACATTAATAAATTTTATTCATTTTAGCCGACCTACCAAGATCTTCTTCAATACGAATTAGCTGGTTATATTTTGCTATTCTCTCTGATCTTGCAAGAGATCCGGTTTTGATTTGATTTGAATCGGTGCCTACTGCTAAATCAGCAATAAATGTATCTTCTGTATCCCCAGATCTATGTGAGATGATTGTTTTAAAACCGATAAGTTGAGAAAACTTTATTACCTCCAAGGTTTCAGTAACAGTTCCTATTTGGTTCAATTTTATTAAAATACTATTTGCAGATACGTTTAGAAAGCCTATTTTTAATCTTTCAAGATTAGTTACAAAAAGATCATCGCCTATTATTTGTGTTTTGTTTTTTGTTTCATTTACAAATTTAGACCATGCCTTCCAATCATCTTCACCAAATGGATCCTCAATTGATTTAATTTGATATTTTTTAATAAGTTGTAAGTATTTTTTAATTGATTGATCAACACTTATGTAATTTTTAGAATGAATTGAATATTTGGCTTTATTAATTAATTCATTTGCTGCAACATCTAAACAAATTGATATATCTTTACCATTTTTAAAACCTGATTTTTTTATAGCTTGAACTATAAGTTTTAATGCACTTTCATTATCACTTATCATTGGTGCAAAGCCACCTTCATCACCTACATTAATAGAGTGACCTGCTTTTTTTAATAATACTTTTAAATTGTTTATTACTAAAAAACAGATTCTGACAGCATCATTAAATGATTTTGCTTTATCAGGTCTAATCATAAACTCTTGTATTCTAAGGCCATTATCGGCATGTGCACCCCCATTAATAATATTCATTAATGGAAAGGGGAGTTTAAAATTTTTTTTGACAATAAAATTTTTATATAAAGGTATTTTTTTAACTTTTGCTGATAATTTTTTTACAGCCATGGATACAGCTAATATTGTATTCGCACCTAACTTTGTTTTTTGTTTTGTGCCATCTAATTTTATAAGAATACTATCTATTCTCTCTTGGTCATGGATGTTTTGATTTTTTAATTTTTTTGAAATTAATTTATTAACAGTTGCAACTGGTATTAAAACGCTTTTTCCTAGGTATTTTTTATTATTCTTATCTCTTTTTTCATAAGCCTCAAAAGTTCCTGTTGAAGCACCTGAAGGACAAATTGCTGACGCACTTAAATTATTTGAAAATACTTCAGCCTCAATGGTAGGATTTCCTCTACTGTCATAAACCTGCCTGGCTACAACTTTTTTGATTTTACTCATTAATTACTTTTTAACTAAATTATCAATTTCTACAATTTGATTAATTAACTCGTCTAATTTGTCTAAAGGGACCATGTTTGGACCATCTGATGGAGCATTATCAGGGTCCTGATGTGTTTCCAAAAAAATAGCTGCAACGCCTACTGCAACAGCTGCTCTAGACAAATACTCAACAAATTCTCTTTGACCACCACTTTTTTCACCTAGACCACCAGGTTGCTGCACTGAATGAGTTCCATCGAATACTACTGGATAACCATTTTTTGCCATGATGGGAATAGATCTCATATCTGAGACCAACGTATTATAACCAAAGCTAGCTCCTCTTTCGGTCACTAAAATATTTTCATTACCACTATCAGAAATTTTTTTGGTTACATTCACCATATCCCACGGTGCTAGAAATTGACCCTTTTTCACATTAATGATTTTATTGGTTTTAGCAGCAGCAATTAATAAATCTGTTTGCCTACAAAGGAATGCTGGTATTTGAAGAACATCTACGTGATTAGAAACTAGGGAACATTGTTCTTCATTATGTATATCGGTAAGAACTGGTACTTTAATATCTTTTTTGATTTTATCAAATACAGGCAAGGAGTTTTCTAAACCAGCTCCTCTTTTGCCTTTCAAACTTGTTCTATTAGCCTTATCAAATGAAGTTTTATAAATAAATCCAATATTATACTTTGTTGTAATTTCTTTAATTTTACCCGCCATGTCCAAAGCATGTTGCTCGGTTTCAAGTTGACAAGGTCCAGCTATTAAACAAATTTTATTTTTGTTTGAAATTTCTATACCGTTACAATTAACTATTTTATTTTCCATTAAAAGATTTTGCAGCTTTAATAAATGATGAGAATAAAGGATGAGGATTTAAAGGTCTAGATTTAAATTCTGGATGAAATTGGACTCCAATAAACCATGGATGATTTTTAAGTTCAATAATCTCAGGTAATTGGTTGTCAGGAGAAATTCCCGAAAACTTCAATCCTTTTTTTTCAAATTTTTGCATTAAATTTATATTGACCTCATATCTATGTCTGTGTCTCTCTTTAATCATATTAGATTTATAGATATTTTTTATGGCGGAATTATTTCTTAGTTTTGCCTCATATAGACCTAATCTCATTGTTCCTCCAAGGTTTTTATCGGTTCCTTTTATAATTTTTCCATCTTTGTTCCATTCGTCAATTAATCCTATTACGGGAAAACAATTTTTATCTAATTCACTAGAACCAGCTTTTTTAATTTTTAAGATATTTCTTGCAAACTCAATCATTGCCATTTGCATTCCAAAACAAATACCTAGAAAAGGTATTTTTCTTTCTCTGGCATACCTAATTGCTTCAATTTTTCCCTCCGTTCCTCTTTTACCAAACCCTCCTGGTATCAATATTCCAGATACATTCTTTAATTTTGATCTGATTTCTTTTGATCTAAGTTTATCTGACTCAATTCTTACTAAGTTAACTTTAACTTTATTTGAAATTCCCCCATGCGTAAGAGCTTCATCAAGTGATTTATAAGCATCTTTTAAATTTACATATTTACCTATTATAGCAATATTTACTGTTCTTTTTGTTTTTAAAACTATATTTGTAATTTTTTTCCAAGGTAGCAGATTTGGTCTTTTTTTAGATTTTATTTTAAAGAATTTTAAAACTTGCTTATCTAATTTTTGATTAAAGAAACTTATTGGGGCTTCATAAATAGTTTTTACATCAACTGTTTCTATAACATTAGCAATGTCCACATTACAAAATAAGGATATTTTTCTTCTTTGGTCTAAAGGAATAGACTGTTGAGATCTACAGATCACTATATCAGGTTGAATTCCTATACTTCTCAATTCTTTAACAGAATGTTGTGTTGGCTTTGTTTTAATTTCATCTGAAGATTTTAAAAAAGGAACAAATGTTAAATGAATAAATAATGATTTTGATCTTCCATTATCATTTGAAAACTGTCTTATAGCTTCTAAAAATGGTAAACTCTCAATATCACCAACTGTTCCTCCAATTTCACAAATTACAAAATCTTCATTTGTTATATCTTTTTTTATAAACTCTTTAATTCTATCTGTAACATGTGGAATTACTTGAACTGTTTTTCCAAGATAACCTCCTCTTCTCTCTTTTTTTATGATATCACTGTAAATTCTACCTGTAGTAATGTTGTCAGATTGTTTGGCTGAAATATTTGTAAATCTTTCGTAATGACCTAAATCTAAATCAGTCTCAGCCCCATCGTCAGTTACAAAAACTTCACCATGTTGAAATGGACTCATTGTTCCTGGATCTACGTTTAAATATGGATCCATTTTTCTTATTCTCACTTTATAGCCTTGTGATCTAAGTAAATATCCAAGCGATGCTGATGACAAACCTTTGCCGAGTGATGAAACCACGCCGCCAGTCACAAATATATATCGCGCCATGGAATTATGTTATAGCCAATGATTTATAAAAATAAAAGTATTAATTATTATTTTCTGGTAATTTAGGAGCATCATCTGCATTTTCCTCTATTTTATCAATTACAGAAGTGTTTGAAGGAAGATCTCCTCTTGAAATAATAGTTAATCCTAGACTACAAATTATGAATAATGTTGCAACAATAGCTGTTGCTTTAGTCATAAAATTCCCAGCCGACCTTGAAAACATAAAGTTATCCTGAGAAACTCCAATACCCAAGGCTCCACCTTCAGATTTTTGGAACAAAACCAACAATACTAAAATTGCTGCTAATATTATATTTATAATTAATAGTATGTTTTCCACGACGCCTAATTAATTGATTTTTTCATTATATCAATAAAAATTTTTTCATTAGTTGATGCTCCGCCAATCAAAAAACCATCAATATTATCGATTCTCATTAAATTTTTTATATTTTTTGGGTTTACAGAGCCTCCATATAAAATCTTAGATTTTGAAAATTTTTTTGAAATCTTTAAGGTGTTTCTTATAAACCTAATATTTTTTTTTAAATCATTTTCACTAGGAATAATGCCTGTACCAATTGACCAAACGGGTTCATAAGCAATTATAACTTTATTTAAATTTTTTAAATTTTTTAAACCTTCAAGTAACTGTTTTTTTAAAACATATTTTGTTTTATTTTTTTTTTTATCAATCAATTTTTCGCCTATACATAAAATGACATTTAATTTTT
>CABZNY010000026.1 GCA_902527265.1 uncultured Pelagibacteraceae bacterium
TACAAGATGTGGAGCTGCTATTTTTTTTACTCTAGGAATATCTTTAATTTCAACTTCCCCAAAATCTGAATGTTGATATTCGCTTTTATTAATTTTGTCTTTTTGTCTTTCACTATTATTCTGAGGATGATTGATTCTTGATGAGACAAAGTCTTTTAAATCTTTTTCAACAACCCTACCTGATCTCTCTGTTCCTTTAACATTATTTATATCTACTCCAAGTTCTCTTGCAAATTTTCTAACTTTTGGACTTGCAGATATTTTATTTGATTGATCAGACATTTACATTTTTGTTGGCATGGGTTTGTTTTTATCAATTTTATACTTTTTGAATGCATCTTCAGCATACTTTGATGCAACAAGCTGTTCATTGGCTAAAACGCTAAGGCTATAAGCAACTATGTGTTCTTTATCTACTTCAAAAAAATTTCTTAAGTTTTTTCTTGTATCACTTCTTCCATATCCATCCGTACCTAATGAATAAAAGCTCTTTTTTGTAAAAGGTCTTATTTGATCAGCATTTATTCTCATATAGTCAGTGGCTGTAAGGATAGGACCTTGTTGTTTTCCTAAACATTCCTCTACATATGATTTTTTATTTGTTTCTGCAGGATTTAGAAGGTTAAATCTTTCAACTTCCATTCCATTTTTTCTTAACTCATTAAAACTAGTAACACTCCAAACTTCACTATCGACCTGATATTCTTTTTTAAGAATTTCTGATGCTGCCATCATTTCTCTTAGTATTGTTCCAGAGCCCAATAATTGAATTTTTGCTTCTTTAGAACCTGATGTTTCTTTAATTTTATACATTCCCTTGAGAATTCCATCCTCACAATCATCTGGCATTGCTGGGTGAGAGTAATTTTCGTTCATTGTTGTAATATAATAAAAAATATTTTCTTTTTTTTCATGCATCCTTCTTAAACCTTCTCTAAAAATCACAGCTAATTCATAATGGAATGTTGGATCATAAGAAATACAGTTTGGAATTGTTGATGCCAACAAATGACTATGACCATCTTGATGTTGAAGACCTTCTCCTGCAAGTGTTGTTCTTCCTGCAGTCGCACCAATTAAAAAGCCTCTCGCTTGACTATCGCCTGCAGCCCAAGCAAAATCTCCAATTCTTTGAAAGCCAAACATAGAATAGAAAAGATAAATTGGTATCATTTCAATATCATGATTTGTATATGCTGTTCCAGCTGCTATCCAAGAAGACATTGAACCAGCTTCTGTAATACCTTCTTCTAATACCTGGCCACTTTTTTCTTCTCTATAAGATGAAAGTTGTGCTGAGTCCTCTGGCTCATATTTTTGACCTTCATGAGCATAAATACCTATTTTTTGAAAGAAACCCTCCATTCCAAATGTTCTAGCTTCGTCGGGAATAATTGGAACCAATTTTGGTGCAACATTTTTATCTCTCAAAAGATTAGTTAACATTCTTACTAATGCCATTGTTGTAGACATTTCTTTTTCGCCAGTAGACTTTTTCATAAAATCAAAAATATCTTTAACTGGAGCTTTAATCGGTTTTGAATATGATGTTCTCTCTGGTATATATCCACCAAGTTCTAATCTTCTTTTTTTTAAGTATTTAATTTCTTCAGAGTTTTCGTCTGGTTTGAAATATTCAATATTTTTGACTTGAGAATCTGTTAAAGGAACATCAAACCTATCCCTGTAATACATTAAATCATCAACATCCAATTTCTTTTGTTGGTGAGTAGTGTTTACACTTTCACCACTTTTACCCATACCATAACCTTTTATAGTTTTAGCTATTATAACTGTAGGGCTTCCTTTGTGATTCACCGCTTTATCATATGCAGCATAAACTTTATGAGGATCATGGCCTCCTCTATTAAGCCTCCAAATATCAGTATCTGACATTGATGAAACTAATTCTGTTGTTTCATGATATTTGCCAAAAAACTTTTCTCTCACATACAGTCCATTTCTTGCTTTAAAAGCTTGATATTCACCATCTACAGTCTCATTCATGATTTTTACTAAATGTCCTGTCTTATCATTTGCTAAAAGTGAGTCCCAATAAGATCCCCAGATAACTTTTAAAACGTTCCAACCACCTCCTCTAAAAATACCCTCTAATTCTTGAATTATTTTTCCATTTCCTCTTACTGGACCGTCTAATCTTTGTAAGTTGCAGTTTACAACAAATATTAAATTATCTAAATTTTCACGCGCCGCTAAACCAATTGCTCCAAGTGACTCGGGTTCATCCATTTCTCCATCTCCAAGAAAAGCCCAAACTTTTCTTCCCTCATCTTTAATTAATCCTCTATTGATTAGATATTTCATAAATCTTGCTTGATATATTGCTAACATAGGACCAATACCCATTGAAACTGTTGGGAACTGCCAAAAGTTTGGCATGAGCCAAGGATGTGGATAAGATGAAAGTCCACCAGTTTGTACTTCTTGTCTAAATCTATCTAACTGCTTTTCATTTAGTCTTCCCTCAAGAAAAGCTCTTGCATACATTCCTGGAGCACTATGACCTTGAAAATATATTAGATCACCTCCGAATTTATTATTTTTTGCTCGCCAAAAATGATTCATACCAACATCATACAAAGTTGCAGCTGATGCAAATGTTCCTATGTGACCGCCAAGTTCAGGATGTTTTTTATTGGCTCTTACTACCATCGCAGCAGCATTCCATCTAATTAATGATCTTAACTTACGTTCTATGTTTTGGTCTCCAGGTGATCTTTTTTCCTCCTCAGGGGGTATCGTATTCACGTAAGGAGTAGTTTGAGTATGAGGAATTTTAGATCCAGCTTTATAAGATTGATCAATTAATTGTTTAATTAAAAAATGAGCTCTTTCAGATCCATCATTTTGTAAAACTGCACTTAAGGAATCTAACCACTCTTTCGTTTCAACAGGATCAATATCGTCGTTACTACTAACCATTTTAACTTCATTAATCAATCTTGTTTGCTTGATTTGTGTTGGCTCTATAACCTCTGTTTCAACTTTTGTGTCAGATTTTGTAACAGTTTCTGCTTCCTCTATTAGTTTCTCTGTTGAAGGTGGAATTTTTTCGTCTAAAGTTTTACTAATTTTCTCATGTTCATCTTTATTTTCTGAAGATAAAGTTAATATTAAATCACCTTTTGAAACTTTATCACCAATTTTTACATTTATATTTTCAATTGTTCCTTCATAATTGGATGGTACTTCAACACTTGATTTATCACTTTCTAAAGTTACAACAGGGTCATTTTTATTGATTTTGTCCCCTTTTTTTACAAGTACTTCGATTATTTCAACGTTTTCAAAGTCTCCTATATCAGGAACTAATAAATCTAGATTCATTTTTGTAATATATATATATCAATATTTGCTAAAAAAATAATTTACATTATTAATTATGTATAAAAACTGTACAAATTGCGCCTGTAGCTCAATTGGATAGAGCGCTTGGCTACGGACCAGGAGGTTCTGGGTTCAACTCCTAGCAGGCGCACCAAAATGAAAGGATAAATGAAAATATCACTTGAAAAATCTGTAATATATTTCTTTTGTTTAGTTTTATTATTTATACTAATTATGACAATAATCCTTTAATGAAAAAAAAATTTGAACAATTAAGTAATAAGCCAAGCTATATGAAACATAATGGTGGTTTATTGTTTAAATCTATTACCAAGAAAAAATTTGAGTTTAAAACTAAGATTAAAAAAACACATTTAAATAAAGCCGGGATAACTCATGGTGGTTATATTTGTACAATCATTGATGCTGGTGCAGGTACTGCTTGTCATAGAGCAAGTGGAAATAAACCATGCGTAACTATTTCATTGGATATAAAATTTATAGCTCCCTCTAACATTGGAGACGAATTATTGGGAACAGTAGAAATTCAAAAAGTTACAAAGTCAATGGTATTTATAAATTGCAAACTCAAGTGTAAAAATAAATTAATTGCAAGTGCGGTTGGGATTTGGAAAATTTTAAGAAGACCTCTTCCAAATGCTGGGCTAGGTGGATAAGTTTTATTTTCTTAATTGAAGAATAAATATTGGCAACACTAAAACTAAACCAATAATTGATGAAATTAAACCAGGTGCAATAAATAATAGTGAAATAATTCCTAAATACCATCTTTGAAACGTAGAAACTCTTTTAAATAGATAGCCTGTAAATCCTATTCCAATCAAACCAATTCCAATCATTGCAGATATTAAAGTTACAAAAAAATCATTAAAATTAAATCCTTGGGCAACTAATAATAGGGATGGTGAATAGACAAATACAAAAGGTACAAGAGCTTTTGCAATTCCTAATCTAAATGCCGTATTACCTGTGGTAAATGGATTCGAACCTGCAATTCCAGCGGCAGCATATGCTGCAAGAGCAACAGGGGGTGTTATGTCAGCTAAGACACCATAATAAAACACAAAAAAGTGGGAAACAATGGGCTCAATTTGTAATTGAGTGAGAGCAGGCGCAGCAACAGCAACTAGTATTATGTATGTTGCAGTAGTTGGTACTCCTGTACCCATAAATATGCATGATATTGCAATTAATATTAATGAGAAAAATAATGTTAGATCGGCTAAAGAAAAATAATTAAAGGGTAAAAAGTTTAAGAAGAAACCTCCAATATCACCAGCTGTTTGGATTACTACATAACCTAATCTAAAACCAACACCTGTTAGTGTAACTACACCAACTATAATCCCTATTGATGTTGCAGCGGCTCCAACAGCTAAGGTATTCTTTGCACCTCTTGCAAGACACTCAAATAAATCTTTAAAAGTAAGTCTATTTTTTTTTCTAATAAATCCAATAACAACACATGCAATTATTCCATTTACTGCAGCATAATCTGGAGTACGACCAACTAAAATTAAATATACCAAAATAAATAATGGAACTATTGCAAGCCAATTATCTTGTATAATTTTTATAAATTTAGGAACCTCACTTTCGTTTAAACCTCTAAGTCCTAATTTTTTTGCCTCTAAATGAACCATTACAAAAATTCCAAAATAGTGAAGTAATGCTGGAATTAATGCGGCTGCTAAAATATCTCTTAAGGGTAACTCTAAATATTCTACCATAATAAAAGCGGCAGCCCCTAAAATAGGTGGAGTTATTTGTCCACCAGTAGATGCTGTAGCTTCTACAGCTCCAGAAAAATGTGGGGGATATCCAACTTTTTTCATTGCAGGTATTGTTAAAGATCCAGTTGTTACTGTATTTGCAATTGAAGACCCGGATATAGTCCCTAGAAACGCTGAAGAAAAAATTGCTACCTTTGCTGGTCCACCTGAATATCTTCCAGCTATTACCATTGCTAAATCTATAAATAATTGTCCTAGTCCTATTCGTGTCGCAAGTACACCAAATAGAATAAATAAAAAAACATATTGAGCCATAACGCCAACAGCGATTCCATAAATTCCTTGGTTAGTTATATAAATGTGATTTACAAATCCTGCCCAACTGCTGCCACCATGCTTTAAAGCTCCAGGGAAAATAGGACCATATAAAGCAAAAATCATAAATATTACACATATTAATGGAAGTGTGTATCCAATAGATCTTCTTGCAGCTTCAAGGGTCAAAATTATAAGGATTGATCCCATGATAACTTCAGTGCTAGAGGGATTCCCTACTCTGCTAGCTAATATTTCAGGAGGTAATAAAGGCAGATACAGTGCAGTTATTACGACTAGAATTGAAAAAATTATATCTATTATTGGAACTTTTCCTTTTGATTTATCATCAGGGAAATTTTTCCAATTATAAAATAGAAATACTAGGCCAACTACAAAAGAAATATGAATACCTCTATGTAGTATATCTCTAATTGTTCCAAATCCTGAAGCATAAAAATGGTAAATTGACATTGTAACTAATGCAATAAATGTCAATAATTTCAGAAAATTTTTTAATTTTCTTTCGTTACTTTTTATTTCAAACTTTTCTTCAAGTTTTGAAACTTCCTCAGGAGAAATATTAAATTGAGACATAATAATGCCCTAAGTCTTATGACCTAGGGCACAATATATTTTAGATACTTATAAATTTAATTTATAAGTCCTGCTTCTTTATAGAACTTTTCTGCACCAGGATGTAATGGTACACCTACTCCAGAAAGAGCTGTATCAGGCGTTATTGTTTTACCTTTAGCATGACCAACATCCATTAGCTTTCTAGATTCTTTATTCCATAAAGCTTTAGTGATTTGATAGATTAGCTCATTATCTTCTTTTGCAGATGTAAACCATTGGGCACCTACTGCTACAGTATTTACTTCATCAACTCCTTCGTAAGTTCCTGAAGGAATTGGGCTTTGTGAGAAAAATCCATATTTTGAAGTTAATGCTTTAGCTCCTGCTCCATCTATAGGAACTAATTTTACATCAACTGCAGATGCTAACTCAACAATTGCTCCTGTTGGAAAACCTGCTACAACAAAAATTGCATCAACTTTACCATTTCTTAATGCATCTGTAGCTGCTTTACCTTTTAATGCTTCAGCTTTTACATCACTAGTACTTAAACCATTTGACTCTAAAATTAATTTAGCGTCAACATACGTACCAGATCCAGGTTCGTCGAGTGAAACTCTTTTACCTTTTAGGTCTTTAACAGAATTAATATTGCTTTTTTTAAGCGCAACTAAATGAATGTGTTCTTGAAATAGTGCTGCGATAGTTCTTAAATCTTTTGCTGGTTCTTTTCCCTCCATAGTTCCAGTACCAGTGTAAGCCCAATAAGCAACATCAGACTGTGCAAATCCTGAATTTCTTAAACCTGAAATAATCGCATTTACGTTATCTACTGATCCTCTTGATGAAACAGCAGATGCAATTAAGTTAGGAACTCCACAACTTCCACCTTTACCACATTCTCTTGATCCTGGCGGTTTAGAAATTGCATTAGCAATCATTCCACCAACTGGATAATAAGTATAAGCTGTTCCTCCTGTACCAATTGTAAAAAATTTTAGTTCTTGAGCAAACGATTTACCTGACAAACCAAGTGTCAGAAGTAATATCATTAGAGAACTTTTGAATAAGTTTTTTATCATTTTTACTCCAATCTATTAATTATTATTACTATTTAATATTAATCAATTATTATTGTCTATATAAATTTAGGAATATTTATGGTTTCTTAAGTTCATCCAAATTTTTAAATTCATTTAAAATATTAGGATTTATAAGAGCTTGAATATTTTTTATTTTTATTCCTTCAACAGTATTTCTAACAGCGATCTCAACTATTTTTCCATTTTTTGTTCTTGGTATATCTGAGACCTCAATTATTTTTTTGGGTACATGCCGTGGGGATGCATCTTTACGTATAGCCTTTTTTAAATTAAAGGATAAATCTTCATTTAACGACTTAGGCTTCTTTAGAACAACAAATAATACAATTCGTACATCATTATCCCATTTCTGACCTATAACAATTGACTCTTTAACTTCTTTAAATTTATCAACTACGGAATATATCTCAGCCGTACCCAACCTTGCTCCACCAGGATTTAGTGTAGCATCTGATCTTCCATAAATTACATAACCTCCGTTAGATTTTCTTTCAGCAAAATCTCCATGATGCCAAACATTTTTAAATTTTTTAAAATATGCACCCTTATATTTTTTATTATTCTTATCATTCCAAAATAATTTTGGCATTGAAGGAAAAGGAGATTTACAAACTAATTCCCCTTTTTGATTTATTAAAGATTTTCCTCTTTCAGAAAAAACATCAGTATTCATCCCTAATCCATTATTCTGAATTTGCCCTCTGTAAACTGGTGAATATATATTTCCCAATACAAAGCATGAGACCAAGTCTGTTCCACCTGCAATTGATGCTAAATGAACATTTTTTTTTATATTTTTATAAACATAATCAAAACCTTCAGATGATAAAGGTGATCCAGTAGAACAAATAGTTTTTAGAGACTTTAGTTTAAATTTTTTTTTAATATTTACGTTAAGCTTCTTTAATTGGTCAATATACTTTGCGCTTATACCAAACAAAGAGATTTTTTCTTTCTCAGCTATTTTAAATAGTAAATCATTTCTTTTATGCATTGGAAAGCCATCAAATAGAACAATAGAAGCTTTTGATGCCAAAAAAGTCATTAACCAATTCCACATCATCCATCCACAGGTAGTAAAATAAAATACATTATCTCCTGGCTTTACATTGCAGTGAAGTTTATGTTCTTTTAAATGTTGCAACAAAACACCACCAGCTCTGTGGCATATGCATTTTGGTTTTCCTGTTGTTCCACTTGAATATAAAATGGCTAGCTCTTTATCGAAATCAAATTTTTTAAACGTAATTTTACTCTCTACTTTATGTTTTAATTTATTAAAAAAAAATATTTTTATTCCATTAATTTTTTTTTGGTTTAAGTTTTTCTTACCTGGATAATTTATAATTAGAACGCTTTTAATAGATTTAATTTTTTTTAGAATAACGGGTAATCTTTCAAGAACATTTATTTCTTTACCATTATAATAATACCTATCGGTAATTATTAATACTTTTGGTTTAATTTGAGAAAATCTCTCAATAACACCTTGTATACCAAAGTCTGGTGAACATGATGACCAAATGGCGCCAATAGCACTAGTTGCTAAAAAACTCTCAACTGTCTCAATTTGATTTGCTGTATACGCTGCAATTCTGTCTTTTTCTTTGATTTTATTTTTTTTAAAAAAATTAATTAATTTTAGAGTATTGTTATTTAATTCATTCCAAGATTTTTCTTCTCGGTATCCGTTTTCACTAATAAATGTAACAGCCTTTAAATTATCGTTTTTAGACAACAAGTTTTCTGCATAATTTAATTTGGAATTTACTAAAAATTTACTTTTTATAATTTCTTTAGGAAAATGAAACTTATCATTTTTGACACCTTTAATATTTGAAAATTCCCAAACTGAAGTCCAAAAAAGCTTTGGGTTTTTAATTGTCCAATTAAACAATTTGTTGTAATTTTTTTTAGGTTTATAATTAAATTTGCTTGCTATAAATTTTTCAAAATCAAATAAATTAGATTTTGATTTTGTTTTCGAATTAGCTTCCCAAAGTTTCCTAGGCATAAAAAAATATATTTAATTTTTTGAAATTATGGTAACCTTAAAACATTAAATAATAAAAATGAGAACTTTTTCCTCAATGATTCGGACTAGTTTTAGCCTATTTTTGTTCTTTAGAGGTAACAATATATAGTATTGGTTAAAAAAATCATACCAAAGCTAGAAATGATAAAAAATAAAATCACAGCAGTTCTTGGACCTACAAACACTGGGAAAACTTTCCTAGCTATAGAAACCATGCTTTCTTTTGATTCGGGTATGATTGGTTTCCCTTTAAGACTTTTAGCAAGAGAAGTTTACGACAAAATTATCAAAAAAGTTGATCCATCAAAAGTTGCTTTGATAACTGGTGAAGAAAAAATAATTCCAATAAATGCTAAATATTTTCTTTGTACTGTTGAGTCTATGCCATTAGATAAAAGCTTAGAATTTGTAGGTATTGATGAAATTCAAATGTGTAATGACCACGAAAGAGGTCATATTTTTACGGATAGATTGTTACATATGAGGGGGGAAAAACTTACTATGCTCATGGGTTCAAATTCTATGAAAAATATTATTCAAAAACTTGATGATGATATTGAATTTAAAAATAGAGAAAGACTCTCAAAATTATCATTTGGTGGTCATAAAAAAATTTCAAGAATAGAGAGAAAAAGTGCTGTAATTGCTTTTTCTACTGAAGAGGTTTATGCAATTGCAGAATTAATTAGACGTCAAAAAGGAGGAGCAGCAATTGTGATGGGATCTCTTAGTCCCAAAACAAGAAACTCACAAGTAAGTTTATATCAATCTGGTGATGTTGATTATTTAGTTGCAACTGATGCAATTGGAATGGGAATAAATATGGATCTAGATAACATTTATTTTTCAAATTTAAAAAAGTTTGATGGTAAAAAATTAAGGAATTTAAATACTTCAGAAATTGGACAAATTGCAGGTAGAGCAGGAAGATATTTGAATGATGGCATATTTGGCACAACTGGAGAATGTAAAGAAGTTGGGCCTGAGGAAATTCAAGCATTAGAAACACACACTTTTGCAGATATACAAACAATCTTTTGGAGAAATTCAAAATTAAATTTTGCTAATAAAGTTTTATTGATAAAATCTTTAGAGGAGAGACCTCATAAAGATTGGCTTAGACGAATAAGTGAGTGTCAAGATGAAAAGGTATTAAAATATTTTTTAAAAGAAGCACCAAACACAGAGATTAAAGATAATTCTGAAATATTACAGATACTATGGGAATGTTGTCAAATACCTGATTTTGTGAAGAAAACTTACGGTCATCATTTTGATGTTGTAAGTAAAATTTTTAATTTTTTAACAAATGGAAAAAAAAAGGTTCCAAACCACTATATGAAAGAGCAACTATCTTTACTTGACAAATTAGATGGAAATGTTGACTCTTTATCAAATAGAATTGCTAACGTTAGAACTTGGGCTTATGTATCAAATAAATCTAATTGGGTTGAAAATCAAGACTATTGGATAGAAAGAACTAAAAACCTTGAAGATAAGCTATCTGATCGACTTCATGAAGAGTTAACAAAAACATTTATTGATAAAAGAGCAAGTATTTTAGCTAAAGGTTTAAAACAAGATATAGTTTTTGAAACTGAGATTATTAATGATGAAGAAGTAATGATTAATGAACAATATATTGGACGTTTAAAAGGTCTAAGATTAGAATTAGACTTAAAAGTTGATACATTAGATGCTGATGTAAAATCACTAAAAAAAGCAGCAAGACAAAACGTAATGCCAGAAATTATAAAGAGAATAACTCAGATAATTGATACCGGTTTGATTGAACTAAAAGATGATTTTAAAATTTATTGGAACAACAATCAAATAGCTAAATTAATTCCTGGTTCAGATTATTTAAATCCTCAAATTCAATTAATTATTGATGAAATGATTGAGAATAATGAAAAATCAAGACTAAATTTGTATTTACAAAAATGGATTAATGATAAAATTGAGACAGAGTTAAAAAGTCTAATTGATTTAAAAAATGTTAAAGATAATAACTCAGAAATAAGAGCTTTGGCATATCATCTTTATGAAAGTAATGGAGTTGTTAAAAGAGATGAGGTTTTAAATTATTTAAAAAGACTTAAACAAGATGAAAGAAAAAAATTGAGAAATTTAGGTGTAAAATTTGGAAGATATCATGTTTTTTTATTTAAATTGTTT
>CABZNY010000027.1 GCA_902527265.1 uncultured Pelagibacteraceae bacterium
ATTAAATAATATCTTAAAGGATCTAAGCCATAATTATCTATAATCTCAAGTGGATCTAAAATGTTACCTTTAGATTTAGACATTTTTTCATCTCCTGAAAGTATCCATCCGTGGCCAAATACTCTTTTTGGGGGTGCTATATCTGCAGCCAATAAGAAAGCCGGCCAATAAATAGCATGAAATCTTAATATATCTTTTCCAATTAGATGTAGATCTGCGGGCCAAAAGGATTTGTACAAATCATCACTTTCATTCGGATAATTTAAAGCACTTAGATAATTTGTTAAAGCATCCAACCAAACATAAATAACATGGTCTTTATTAGATGGAACTTTTATACCCCAATTAAAAGATTTTCTACTTACAGATAAATCTTTTAATCCTGATTTTACAAAACTGATAACTTCATTTTTTCTTGTTTCAGGTAGTATAAAATCTGGATTTTTATTATAAAACTCAATCAATTTATCTTGCCAATTTGATAATTTAAAAAAATACGACTCTTCCTCCAACCACTCTACTTTTGAACCTGAACTAATTGATTTTTTTATACCGTCTAAATCTTCAATTTCACTTTCTGTGTAAAATGCTTCATCAGATACTGAATACCAACCAGAGTACTTGGATAAGTAAATTTCACCTTTTTTTTCTAAAATATTCCAAAGATTTTCAACAGATTTAGCATGTCTTTTTTCAGTTGTTCTTATGAAATCATTATTAGATAAATTTAATGTATCGGATAAATCTCTAAAGGTTTTGCTAATTTCATCACAAAATAATAAAGGATCCATTTTTTTTTCTTCTGCAGCTCGTTGTATTTTTTGTCCATGTTCATCAGTGCCTGTTAAAAAATAAACATTAAAACCCTGTATTCTTTTTAATCTCGCAAAAAAATCAGCAATAATACTTGAATAAGCATGACCCATATGCGGCCTTGCCGATGGATAATAAATTGGTGTTGTAATGTAGTAATTTTTATTCACTTAATAATTTATCATTAAATTCTAGAAAAAAAGACTCAAAATCTAAGTTATATTTTTTAACAAAAGAAAGTTTTAGGTAAAAATATTTTTTTATTTTAAATGAAATTTTCTTAGAGATATTTATATTTTTATAGAAAAATAGTTCAATAAATAAATTCAAATATTCTTTTATAAAATCATTGGATGTATATGATTTATTTTTAATTATATAAGTCAATAAACTCTCTATAGAGTTATCTTTAATTGATAAATCATTGCTTTCTAAAAAGTTCACTAATGATATTAAAAAGGATGGAGAGTTGTAATTGTTTATAAAATCTAAATTTATATCTTTGTATACATCAGCTTCAAAGTGGTAATTCACAATATCCATTACTTCTGAATTTAGTAAATTTAATTTAAATTCTAAACATCTTGATTTAATAGTTTCCAAAACTTTAAATTCTGAGTTATTTATTAAAATAAAGTGTATTTTGTTATTAGGTTCTTCAATTGATTTTAATAACGCATTAGCAGAATTAATTCCTAATAGATTAACATTTTCAATAATTATAAACCTTCTGTCATTGTTAAAAGAAGTTTGATTGGTGAATTTAATCATTTCTCTAATTTGATCTATATCAATTATTTTTTTATCATTTTTCCGATAAATTTTGATAACATTAGGATGAGTGTTCGAAGATATAATTTTAGATATATTATTACTCAAATTATATTCATAATTCTTTAAATTATAAGATTGTTTGTTTTCTTTTAAATAAAAATAATTTAAAAAATGATTTACAAATAATTTTTTGCCAATACCTTTCGGACCATTTAATAAAATTTTATTGGGAAATTTTTGCATCTGGTCAAGGTAAATAAAATTATCAAAAAGTGGCTTATGACCAATCATTTTACTTATCTCACTCATTTACTTTATAATTTTATCAATTTTGTTAATTAATTTATTTTCAATTATTTTTAAATTATCTTTATTTGTATCTAAAATTAAGTATTTAGATTTGTTTTTATTTGCAATTTTTAAAAAACCTTTTTGAACTTTATTATAAAAATTATAATCAAAATTATCGTATTTATTTTTATTTTTCCTCAACTTTAATCTATTGAGCATATTATTTTTATTTACAATACTTAAGAAAGTAAAATTTGGTCTTATATTACCTAATAAAAAGTTATTCATTTTTAAAATTAAATCTTTATCTAGTTTCATTCCATAATGTTGATAGGCTAATGTCGAGTCAATAAATCTGTCAATTAATATAACTTTTTTTTTATAATTTTTTTTTATAATTTTATCTACATTTTCTGATCTAGATGCCATTAGTAAAAATAAATCTGTTTTATTGCTTAATGCTGATTTTTTATTTAGCATTAAAGATCTTAGTTTCTCAGATAGATTTGCGCCACCTGGTTCTCTAAAGTAAACATGCTTAATTTTTTTTGTTTTTAAATATTTAATTGTTTTTTTTAAGCTGGTGGATTTTCCAGAAGCTTCTATACCTTCAAATACTAAGATGGGATATTTAGACATCACCCCAGATTAGGAAATTTATTGAAGAAATAAACCTAGAGAAAATATTTTGTCTTTTTACATCTTCAAAAGCTAATAGATCGTATTCGCCTATTTGTTCATCTTTATATGATATTTTAACTTTGCCTATTATGTCATTTTTCAATATTGGTGCTTTTAAAGGACTTTGATAATTGACTGATACTTTTAGATATTTTTTTTTAGCTTTTGGAATTGTTTGATAAACATCCTCATTTATATATGATCTAATTGTTTTCTGTGTTCCTTGCCAAACATCTAATTCATCAAATATTTCATCTTTTTTTGCAATGTTGATCGTGTCAAAATTTGTTAAACCATATGTGAGTAATTTAAGTGACTGTTTTGATCTTTCATTTTTCGAAACAAAACCACTTCCAATTGCAATTATTCTCCTATCATTTCTTTTGATTGTAGATGCAAGTGAATATTTTTCATAGGCAAGATATCCAGTCTTTATTCCATCCACTCCTATATTTTTATAAAGCAATGGGTTTCTATTGCCTTGTTTGATTGGGTCTCCGCCTGTTCTATCCCAAGTAAATTCAGTTTCTTTGTAATATTCATAATAATTTGGGTAATTTTTTATCAAATAATTAGACATAATTAATATATCTCTAACTGTTGATAAATTATCTGGAGCATTTATTCCTGATGAATTTGAAAAGTTAGTATTTTCCATACCAATTTCTTTTGCCTTTTCAGTCATCATAATTGCAAACTCTTCTTCAGTGCCAGCAATACCTTCGGCAAGAGCAATGCAAGCATCATTGCCTGATGAAACAATAATACCTCTTAATAAATTTTCTACAGTTATTTCATCTCCAACCATAATAAACATCGATGAATATCCTGCTTGTGATAATCTCCATGCATTTTCTGATACTAAAAATTTTTCATCTAATGATAACTCACCGCTTTTAAGTAAATCAAAAGCTATAATCGAAGTCATAATTTTAGTCATAGACGCAGGAAAAATTTGTCGGTCGGCATCCTTTTCATACAATATTTTTCCAGATAAATAATCTTGTACAATAGCAGTTCTCGCATTTACATCGAAATTAGCAAAAACTGGTTTT
This sequence comes from uncultured Pelagibacteraceae bacterium, assembly GCA_902527265.1. Lineage (GTDB taxonomy): Bacteria > Pseudomonadota > Alphaproteobacteria > Pelagibacterales > Pelagibacteraceae > Pelagibacter. The sequence goes on from CABZNY010000027.1 coordinate 3,615, forward strand.
ATAAAAAAAGATAAAAATATTAAAATCAATAATAAATTTTTTATTCTCATAGTTTAATTATTTCAATACTATCAAAATCAAGATTTTCGATATTATGAAATCCTTTCTTTAATTTCTCAAAATCTTTATAAGGTCCTTTATAAACTCTAAAATTATTTTGTGACAACTTTTTGATTAAGATATTCTCAATATTATGCTCTTCAAATAACCTATTTTTTAACATAATAGCAGAATCTTCAAAATACAAATCTGCAAATTTAATTATATAGTTAAAATTTGTTACAAAATTATTAGTCTTAGATTCTTTAATTTCAGTTTCTAAACTTATGCTCTGGACCATTATATCGTCAACAGGAGCTTTATTTGCAACTTCTTTTTCTTCATCAAATGTTTTTACATCATTTGCAACATATAAATTGTTAGAATTGATAGTTTCAATATACACATAAGGCTCATTAGGATTTATTGATAGTTCACTAGCAATTCTCTTTGTTATTACTGAATTATAAAAGGCAGGCAAAACAGTTTTGTTTTTAACAATAGTCATTAAAGATTTTCCGTTAATTATATTTGTTATTCTAACAGGTGTACCATTAGGTAGATTAGGACTTAATATATTCAGTGACGTATTGTCTAAATTTCTTTCCAATGAGTTATCTACATCTTCATCATATATCAATGCAAATCCTTTGTTAGAATAAACAATATTAATTATTTCTTTTTTTTCATTTTTATCTGATGAGACTTTAATTTTATCTTTTTGGACAACAGTTTTTTTATCTTCAGGTTTATTTTTAATATTTATATTTTTTGAATGATGCTCACAGGCAAATAAAGTTAAAAATAAAAGATATAAAAAATATTTAAATTGCATTTTTAAATTTGTTTTTTAGTGTACATACAGCTAAAGCAAATCTTAAAGATCTATTCCATTTTAAAATTAATTCATAATTATCAAAAACTAAATAAGCTGGAGTTAATTTTTGTGCGTCAGGTATAATGTCATAATCAGGAGTAACAATTGCAGCTTTCAAATTATCAAGGTCATTAAGTTTTTCTTTGTTTTTGATATATTTTTTTAAATAGGATATTTTATTTTTATGCTTAATTTTCTTTGCAGATGTATTTAGATATTCATGTGGTGTTTCGTTGATAAGTTCAACTTTGTAAAAACATGGTGTTTTATTATTCCACCCTATCTTATTTAAGTAATTAGCAGCAGAAGCAAATGAATCTTCAATATTCTTTAAATTTATAATTTCATCCTCATTGTAATCGATTGCATAATTTTTAATTGTAGAGGGCATAAATTGAAAATTACCAAAAGCTCCTGCCCATGATCCTAAATAATTATTTGGATTTATAATTCCTTTATCAAATAAAATTAAAAGTGTAAGTAGTTCTGATGTGAAGAATTCACTTCTTCTTTTATCATAACTTAAAGTTGCTAATGATGAGACTATATCCATTTTGCCTAAATAATTACCAAAATTTGTTTCAATGCCCATAAGTGATAAAAGCAAATCCTTATCAACAGAAAATTCTTGAGTGATTTTATCAATTTTTGTTTTGTTGATTTTGTAAATTTTTAAACCAGAATTTACTTTTTTATTATTAGCTCTTTTAGAAATATATGTTTTGGTATCTTCATAGAATTCTGGTTGGTATCTATCATATTTTATAACATTCTTTAAAAAAATAGATTTATCAATTGTACTTTCGATTATTTTCAAACTCACTCCTTTTTCTAAAGCAATTAATCTAAAATTTTTCTTCCACTCATTAAATTCAGAGTCATTTGCATAGACGTTTAAATTTATTAAAATAAAAAGAAAGAAAACATAAATTTTAATTTTTTTCATAAATATCTTTAAGATATATAAATACAGCAATCCATATTAAAATAAAACTAACTAACTGATTTATATTAAATTGCTCATTATAAATGAAAAAGCCAAGAATAAATTGCAAAGTAGGTGTAATATAAAAAATCATTCCAGCAGGTCCTAGTCCTGCTAATTCAACACCTCTTACATATAAAAAAAGAGGAATCACCGTCATTGGTCCAGCCAACATTAATAAAGGCATCAAAGAAGGATTCGATAAACTGAAATCATTGTAATTATTTATGCTTATAAAATAAAATGCAACTAATACAAAAGGAAGTATATACAAACTTTCTATAAGAAGCCCAATATCAGTTTCTACGTTAATTTTTTTTCTAAATAGATTATAAAAACTCCAACTTAAGGCTACGATTAAACCTACCCATGGAATTGAATTAAAATCTATTATCAATAAATAACTGACAGAAATAATTACTAAAAAGATCGAAATTTTTCCTTTCTTAGTAATAGGTTCTTTAAAAAAGAAATTACCTAAAAAAACACTTATAATTGGCATTATAAAATAGCCAAAACTTGCATCAATTATTTTATCTACGCTAACTGCATAGATCCATACACCCCAATTAATAAAAATTAAAAAACCAGAAATTAAAAGAATAAATAATTTCTTTTTATCATTAAGAATTTTTTTAAAAATACTCCATTTAGAAAAGATAAAAGTAGTAACTATTAATAAAAAAGCTGTCCAAACACTTCTATGAATTAATACTTCTAAATGACCTGCAAAGGAAATATGTTTGAAGTAAATAACACCAAAAAAACCCCACCAAAACGAACCAAAAGATGTAAGCAAAACTCCTTTATTAAAATTTTTTTTGTTCATTTTTAAATATCTGAATATTTTGACTAACTACTTAAGTCATTTTATTGTTGAAATATATATTAATAATAATAAAACCTTGCACACGGAGAGATGGCTGAGCGGTTGAAAGCATCGGTCTTGAAAACCGACAAAGGGGCAACTCTTTCCTGGGTTCGAATCCCAGTCTCTCCGCCATTCATTTAAAATCAATCAACAATTTAAATATTTTATTATTTTTAAAGATCATTTCTTTCCTTGAAATTTTGATAATGTCTTCATCATTCATATTAACTAATTTATCTAGGTCCACTAAATCATTAAATGATAATGAATCGATAATAGATTTAACAAAACCACTGACAAATATATCCATTTCTTTTGTGCCTCGATATTGAGATCTATAAATAATCTTATTAATTAAATTTTGTTTGTTTGAATTCATTGTTTATAAACATATATATATATTTAATGAGTAATTTTGAATATTTATTATCATCTATAAATACAATTAAAGGTGTTGGAAAAAAAACATTAAGTTCATTCAATAAAAAAAAAATTTTTACAATTTTTGACCTATTATGGCATTTACCTATTTCAAGAATTGAAACTGCTGAGGATACTGAGATTAATGATTTACAAGTAGGAAAAAATTACAATATTAAAGTAATACCAATTAAATATAATTTTCCTCGAATTAGAAATTTACCCAATAAAGTACTATGTGAAAAAAATGGAGTAAAATTAGACTGTATTTTTTTTAATAGTTACGAAGGGTATATAAAGAAATTATTGCCCTTAAATGAAGAAATAATAATAAATGGAAAAGCAAATAACTTTAGAAATAAATTTCAATTTGTAAATCCAACAACGAAAAAGACAAATAATTTAAATATTATAAATGAAAATAGTAAATATAGTCTTTCCGATGGTTTAACATTAAATAAATATAATCAAGTAATAAATAGTGTTTTGCAAAATTTACCTGAATTAGAAGAATGGTTACCAAAACAAGTATCGAGTTTATTCGATAATATTACATGGAAGGAATGTATTATTAAAATTCATAAGGAGGAAATTACAAAAATTAAAGATACAAAATATTTTAAAAGACTTGTTTTTGATGAAATATTTGCAAATTTTTTACTTTCATCTGATATAAGAAATAAAATTAAAAAAATTAAAAAAAAAAATAAAATTTTAGACTTTAAATATCAAGATAAACTCATAAGTAGTTTAAAATTTAAACTCACAACTGATCAAATAACTTCATTAAAAAATATAAATAAAGATATGAAGTCAAAACAAAAAATGTTTAGATTATTACAAGGAGATGTAGGATCTGGAAAAACAATAGTGTCTGTAATAGCTGCATTAAATGCTATAAAAGCAGGCTATCAAGTTGCAATAATGGCTCCCACGGAAATATTAGCTATTCAACATTATAATTTTATATTAGAAAATTTTAATACATTTTGTAATACTGAAATATTAACTGGTAAAACTGAATATAAAAAGAGAAAAAATATTTTAAATGATCTCTTAAATAATAAAATTGATATTTTAGTTGGAACACATTCTCTTTTTCAAGAAAAAATTAATTACTTTAATTTAGGTTTAATTATAATTGATGAACAACATAAATTTGGTGTTAATCAAAGAAAAAAACTATCAGATAAAGGAGGCAAAGATTGTGATGTACTAGTCATGTCAGCAACTCCCATTCCAAGGACTATGATGATGACTATTTATGGAGATATGGATATTTCTTTAATAAAGTCTAAACCAAAAAATAGAAAGCCAATTAAAACTTATAGTAAAAATGAAACTAAAATTAATGAAGTTATTAATTATATTAAAAGCGAAATATTAAAAAAAAATCAAGTATTCTGGGTTTGTCCACTTATCAAAGAATCAAAAAAGATTGACCATCAATCTGCTACAGAAAAATATAAGTATTTAACTAGAATTTTTAAAGATAGAGTTGACATTATTCATGGAGGAATGAGTAAGGAAGAAAAAGATAAAGTTTTGAATAAATTTAATGATAGAAAGATAGATATATTGGTTTCAACTACAGTAATAGAGGTTGGAATCGATTTTCCAAATGCTAATGTAATCGTCATTGAAAATTCAAATAAATATGGTTTATCACAACTACATCAATTGAGAGGACGAGTTGGCAGAGGTAACAAAGAGTCATCGTGTATACTTATGTTTAAAGCAGGACTGAGTGAAAATGCTCGTAAAAGAATAACAATTCTCAAAAATACCAATGATGGTTTTAAAATTGCTGAGGAAGACTTAAAAATTAGAGGATATGGCGATATATTAGGGTTTAAGCAAAGTGGTTTAAAAAAATACAACTTAGCAGATCCTATTCAACATGAGGATCTTTTTGATATTGCAGAAAGAGAAATTAAAAAAATTGAAAAAAATAAGTTGAAAATAAATAACTATAATAAACTTATCAAACTTTACGACAAAGTTGCTGTAATTAATGAGACTATTTAGTTTTAGTATCTGATGTTCCAGCTGAGACAATAAATTTTGATGCCTCTTCAAATGTCATATCTAAATATACAATCTCACTTTTAGGAAACATTAACAGAAAACCACTAGTTGGATTTGGCGTCGTAGGAACAAAAACGTTTATTAATTCTGTGTTAGTTTTTTTGGAAATTTCACCTTTGTTTTCTTTTGTAGCAAAACCAACTGCCCAGGTACCTTTTCGAGGATATTGAATTAGAACTACACTTTTTTTTGATCCCTTTTTAGGAGCAAATGTTTCTGTCATTTGTCCAATAGCAGAATATATAGTTCTCAAAATTGGAATTTTTTTTAATAAATCATTGAACAGCTGTAAAAACTTCTTACCGATAAAAGAAAGTGACAAACCTCCCACAAGAGTAATAAAAATTACCGAAAGCAAGATTTCTAAACCTGGTATTGCAAAAGGTAAATAGCTATTTGGATTTATTCCTTGTGGAATTAGTTTAGATGAAATTTTTATAAAAAACGTTGTGAGATATAATGTTATTCCTATAGGGACTAAAACAACAATTCCTGTAATAAAATAGTTTCTTAGTCTTGCAATAAATGAAATTCTTTTTCTTCTTAGTTTAGACATATCTTTAATTGATTATAAATTACATGTAATATAAATATTAAGAAAAGTGAATAGAAGAAATTTTATATATTTAATGGGTTGTGGCTGTCTTTCTGCAGGTTTGCACGCATGTACCAATGCTCCAATCACAGATAGAAGACAACTAAAATTAATTCCAGAATCAAAATTAAATGCTCAAGCTGCTCAATTGTATGAAAAAGTAAAACAAAAAGCTAAATTAAGTGATGATAAAGAGAGTTTAGATAAAATTATTGGAATTGGATCAAAAATAGAAACTTCGATATCTGAATATTTTTACAAGAATAATATGGATGACCCAACTATAAACTTTTCTTGGGAGTATATTTTAATTGATAATAAAAAAGTTAAAAATGCATGGTGCATGCCAGGGGGAAAAATTGCTGTTTACACTGGTATGTTAGATATTACTAAGAATGACGATGGTTTAGCAGCTGTAATGGGCCATGAAATTGCTCACGCCGTAGCAAAACATTCAGTTGAAAGAGCGAGTAGAACAGTTTTATTAAATACAACAACTGGTATAATAGATATTGCCACTGGGGGGAAGTTATCTCAAGTTAATAGGACAACAGGTATGAACACAGTCGGCTTGTTATCACAAATTGGAATAATGAACCCTTTTACAAGAAAACAAGAGAGTGAAGCTGATTATTTAGGATTAATTTTTTCATCTTTATCTGGTTACGATATTAGAGAAACTACTAAAATATGGGAAAGAATGAAGAAAGCAAATAAAGGCAAAGAACCACCTGAATTTATGAGCACACATCCATCAAATGACAGAAGAATTGTACAAATTAATAACTGGATGAATGAGATAATATTAAAATATCCACCAATTTCTTAATTAAACACAATATAAAATTTGAATTAATCATAATGAAAAAAATAATTTATTTACCAAATATTTTTAAACCATACGATGTTGGTGAATTAATTAGATTAGGAGATAAAAAAGATGGGGGTTACCTTTTATCAAAAGAATCTCTGTCTAAAACAAATTTCCTTATTTCATTAGGTATAGCTTATAATTGGGATTTTGAAATCGATTTTTTAGAAAATAAAAAAAATAAAAATTTATCAATTATTTCATACGACAATTCAATATCACGTGAAATAGTAAAAAAATTTTCATTAAGGAGCTTTTTTCTTTTTTTTATAAAACCAAGTTTTAAGAAATTACAACATATTTATAAATTTTTTTCTTATATAAAGACTTTTGATGGAAAAAAAGCTATACATATTTCAAAGAATGTAACGCTAACTAATTCAGAAAAAACAATAAATTTAGATGAAATTTTTAGCTTAATTAAAAAAGATGAAAATATAATTTTAAAAATAGATATAGAAGGAGATGAATATTATCTTCTTAATGATATCCTTAGAAATTTAAACCGTATAAATATATTGATTATTGAGTTCCACTTAATACAAAAAAATAAAG
>CABZNY010000028.1 GCA_902527265.1 uncultured Pelagibacteraceae bacterium
AAATTTCATTCTTTACAAAAAACTACAGATATCTTTTATAAAGATAATCTAAATAATAAAATTGAGTATAAATATTTACCAATTCAATCGGTTGGTATTTATGTTCCAGCAAACTTACCATCAACACTATTGATGAATGCTATACCAGCAAAAATTGCAGGTGTTAAAAGAATTGTACTAGCAAATCCAAAAAATAATGGAAAATTAAATCCTGCAGTTTTATATGCAGCAAAAAAATTAGGAATTAATGAAATTTATTCAATGGGGGGTGCACAAGCTATAGGTAGTTTGGCTTATATTCAAAAAGTAAATAAAATTGTAGGACCGGGCAATATCTTTGTTGCTGGAGCTAAAAGGCAGGTTTTTGGAGATGTAGGTATTGAAGGAATGATTGCAGGTCCATCTGAGATTACAGTGTTAGCAGATAGTAAAACCAATTTAAATGAAGTTACTTCATCTATGATTGGTCAAGCAGAACATGACCCAAATTCTCAATGTATATTGATCACTAAAAATTCTAATTTGATCAACAAATTTAAGAAAGATTTAGAATTAAAATTAAAATATTTACCAAGAAAAAATATTGCATCTAAAAGCATTAAAAATAATGGACTAATTTTAAAAGTATATAATGATAGACAAATTATTGATGCAATTAATGAGATAGCTCCTGAACACCTAGAAATAAATGTTAGAAATTATAAAAAGTATAAGGATAAAATTTTTAATGCGGGAAGTATTTGTCTAGGAAAATATTCTCCTATGGCATTAAGCGACTATGCTGTTGGGACAAATCATGTATTACCAACTAATTCGTCAGCTAAATTTTCGTCAGGCTTAAGTTTAAGTGAATTTTATAAAAAAATTAGCCTTATAACTCTTTCAAAAAAAGGTGTTGAGAAAATAGGAGAATACGCTACACATCTCGCTGAGTATGAAGAATTAAAAGGTCATGCTTTGAGTATAAAATCTAGAATAAATAAGGAGTAACAAAATTTGTCGAAACAAGATTTATTGGAATTTAAAGGTAAAGTAATTGATCTCTTGCCTAACGCCATGTTCCGAGTAAAGCTTGAAAATAATCATATTGTTACAGCTCACACAGCTGGAAAGTTAAGGAAGAATAGGATTAGAGTTCTTCAAGGTGACAATGTAACAGTTGAAGTAACACCTTATGATTTGACAAAAGGAAGAATTATTTTTAGGTTTTAAATAATGGCTTCGTAGCTCAGTTGGTAGAGCAGAGCCCTGAAAAGGCTTGTGTCGCTGGTTCGAGTCCCGCCGAAGCCACCATTTTAGAAATAAAACCTTGCAGCAAAAACGCTTGCATTCAATTTTAAAATCTAATAACTATCCCGCTAGCTGAAGTTTAGCTAAGTTTAATATAATAAAGAAAGAGTAAAAGAAAAGTATGAGTACATTAAAAGGAAAAGTTAAGTGGTTCAACGGTAAGAAGGGCTACGGGTTTATAGAAAGAGAAGACGGAGAAAAAGATTGTTTCGTTCATGCAAGCGCAGTTCGTGAAGCAGGACTTCGTTTTTTGAATGAGAACGACGCTGTAGAATTTGAAATTCAGGATGGAGACAAAGGTCCAAGCGCAGTGAATTTAAAGAAAACTTCTTAAAATTTATTTCATTTAAAATTTTGTATAGGAATAAAAGTAGGTAAACCCTATGAATATTCCTATACAATACATACTTGCATTTTAGGTCTAAAATGCTATTTAACCCCCATGATTAAAAATAGTAAAATTTTCGTATCTCACAAAAGACATCATTTTCATGCTGGCTTGCAGCTAGCTATTTAACTATTTTAAAATTTAAATTTAACTCTAATTAGTATAAAATAACAAAAGGCCCTGGTGGTGAAATGGTTATCACGAAAGTTTGTGGAACTTTAGTTTTTGGTTCAATTCCAAGCCAGGGTACCAAAAAATGAATAAAGAAAATAAATTAATACCTGGGTTGCCCTCAGGATTTGAAGATCGTTGGGATAAGAAACTTCTTCTCAAAAAAAAACTGATATCAGTAATTGAGAATAATTTTATTAAGTTTGGTGCTGAACCACTCGAAACACCATCGTTCGAAATAAGTGAAAATATAGGATCTTTTCTAGCAGAAGATGAAGCTAATCCTATGTCTGACGTATTCTCATTTAAAGATGGAGATAAAAGTATTACTCTTCGATATGACTTATCTAGTCCTCTAGCAAGATTTGTTGCTCAAAATAATCAAGAGTTGCCTTCAATTTATAAAAGATATGCTATTCAAAATGTATTTCGTAACGAAAAGGCAGGCAATGGAAGATATAGAGAATTTTTACAGGCAGATTTTGATATTGTAGGAAATATTAGTTCATCACAGGCTAACGCTGAACTTTGTAATTTAATTTCAGCAACACTTTTAGAATGTGGATTAAAGAAAGATCAGTTTACGATCAATGTAAGTAACAGAAAAATAGTTCAAGGTTTACTAGATGAATTACAGATAACTGAGGAAAAACAATTAAAAGTTATTAGGGCAATTGATAAACTTGATAAGCCTGGATTTGGAATAAAAGGTGTAGAGGACCTTTTAAGAAAGGAAAGAAAAGATACTAGTGGTGCTATTACAAAAGGTGCAGACTTAAATGATAAGCAGGTTTCTCAAATATTAGATTATTTAAAAATTAAAGATTTAAATGAACTGAAACAAAATTTAAAAAACTCACTATCGCAAGAAGGAATCAAGGAATTAGAAGACTTTTTTGAGGTCCTTGGATACGGATTAAACTTAGATCAAGTCAAAACCAATTTCACAATTGTCAGAGGCTTGGCGTATTATTCTGATTTTATCGTTGAAACTAATTTAAATTTTAAAGTTACAAATAATAAAGGTAAAGAGGTAGATATTGGCAGTGTCTGCTCGGGTGGAGCTTATGCAAAACTTATTTCAAGGTTTAAAGGAGTTAATATTCCAGGCACAGGTATAAGTTTTGGAGTAGATAGGCTTTTGTTTGCATTAATGCAATTAGATCAGTTTCAATTAGATGAACAAAAACCAGTTTTAATATGTGTAATGGATCAAAAATACTTAAAAAACTACTACGACATTTTAGATCTTTTAAGACAAAACAATATTAATTCAGAAATATTTTTAGATACCAAAAAAAATCTTGGTAAGCAGCTTACTTATGCAAACAAACGCCAATTACCAGTTGCAGTAATCTGTGGAGAAAATGAATTTAAAGATAATACAGTGACCATCAAAAATTTAAAGGGTGTAAAGGGTGAGAACAACAAAACAATTCCCAAGAAAGATTTAATAAATGAAGTCAAAAAACTTATCTGAAAATATACTTAAATCTTTAAAATCAAGTGGATTTGATTATATAAATTTAGATACAGTAATTCCAACCAATCTAATTCTCGAGAGATCTGGGGAGTCATTTAGAAGTTTAATTTTTTCATTTATGGATCAGAATGGAAAGGAAATTTGTTTAAGACCTGATTTAACTATTGCTTCTTGTATCAAATATCTCAATCAAAAAAAAAAGAGATCTTCAAAAGTATTTTATAATGGCCAAGCATTCAGAAAAGTTCAGAAAAAAAATGAAAAAATTATCAGAGATCAAATAGGTTTCGAGATCATAGGATCAAAAGATGAAAAAAGAGATGATAAGCAAATAATAAATACTGGTATTAAAGTTTTAAATAAATTTAAATATAAGTCTGGGAGTATAACAATTGGAAATGTAGAAATATTTAACTTATTGATAAATAAATTAGATATTCCAAAAAGGTGGAAACTTAGATTACAAAGACATTTTTGGCGAGAGGCTTATTTTAATGAATTATTAAGACGTTTAGAGACTAATTCAGATGTTGATGAAACTATCGTTGAGTTAGATAAAAAAAGATACCTTAGACTATGTAAACAAAATCAAAACAGAAATATAGCAGGGCGTTCCTTAAGAGAAATACTGATCAGATTTGATAACAAAATAAAAGATCCTAGAAGACAAGTAAAAGGTCAATATGTAGTAAAGATTATAAGGGAATATTTAAAAATTAATTGCAAAATGAGTAATGCAGCAACTACTCTAAACGCTTTTTTTAAAAAAAATAAAATAAATCTTACTGTTGGTAAAAATTATTTTCCAATTACAAAAGATAAGGTGTCAAAATTAAATGTAAATTTTTCATCTTCTTTTGGAAGACATCTAGAATATTACACTGGGATGGTATTTAAAATTACAATAAATTCCAACTCCAGAAAAATTCAGGTTAACGGAGGTCGTTATGATAACCTTATTTCTGATTTAGGATCTTCAAAAAAAATACCAGCAGTAGGAGGTGCAATTAATTTAAATGATTAAAATTGGTATTCCAAGTAAAGGTCGATTAAGAAAAGATACCTTAAATATATTTAAAAGTAAAAAGCTCAAAATTCTATCAGAAAGAGGTGATAGAGATCTCTTTGGATATATAAAAGGAATTAAAAATATTAAAATTATTTATCTACATGCGAGAGAAATTATAGAAAGATTGGGTGATGGATCTCTCGATATTGGTTTTTCAGGATATGATTTATTAAAAGAATCTGAATTAAACATACAAAACAAAGTTACTATTGCCAAAAGGCTAGAATATGGACATGCGACCTTAGTATTAGCAGTGCCAGACGAGTGGATTGATATTCAGACACTTGCCGATTTAGAAGAAATTTCCTTTGATTTTAAAGATAAAAAGAAAAGTAGGATGAGAGTTGCAACAAAATATCCAAATTTAACTAGAGATTTTTTATTTTCAAAAGGTGTAACTCAATTTAAATTAGTCCCATCTCTTGGGGCAACAGAAGTATATCCATTTACTGGCTCATCTGAAATTTTATCAGATATAACTAGTTCAGGTGAAACTTTACGTGCGAATAATTTAAGAGTCTTAAAAGATGGAAATATTCTTAAAAGTACCGCAATTTTAATGTTTAATAAAAAATTAAGTAATAAAAAAGGTTTGAAGAAAATTTTAAACTTGCTTAGCTCTTAACTCTCACTATTATCTTAAATCTATGGACACGATTCTTTTGATAATCTTACTTTTATTGCTTGCTGCAACTCTAGGGGTTTTATATCTAAATTTAAGGCCAAAACCCAAAGAAGAGAACGAAAATAAAGAAGCTGAGGAAATAGTTAATTTAAAGTCAGAAATTGTTTCTTTAAAAGATACTTTAAATAATACTATTAATAATTCATTGGGCTCAATGTCTACCTCATTTAATAATCTTTCTACAGGTGTTACTAAAGATATGACAGAAGCTTTAACTAAAGTAGATGAAAAAGTTGGAAATTTTAACCAACAAGTACAGTTATTGAATCAGAGCCAAGAGGGTATAAGTAAAATTTTAGCAGGTGTTAAAAAATATGGAACACTTGCTGAATTTAGCTTGGATGCTTTAATTAAAGATTTATTACCAGCCTCTCAATTCATAACTAACGTTAAAATGAAAGAAGATACAAGTGAAAACGTTGAATTTGCAATCAAACTTCAAGGTGATGTAATGGTTCCAGTTGACTCCCACTTCCCAGTAGAAAAATTTAAAGCAATTACTGATGGCTACGACTCAGATGATAAACGAGCAGTTGCAGATGCGAGAGCGAAATTAGCATCAGCCTTCAAAGCTAAAGCTAAAAGTGTAAATGATAAATACATAGTCCCACCAAAAACCACAGATTTTGCTATCGTTTATGCACCAACAGAAAGTTTGTATAAAGAATTGACTGAGTATCAAGATCCAAGCACAAAAGAATTGTTAACCCAAGAATTAATGAGGAAACACAAAATTGTAATTTGTGGACCAAACACTTTATCTGCTTACTTACAATCTTTACATATGGGTTTTCAATCACTCAAAGTTCAAAAGGGAGCAACTGAAATATATACTCATTTAAAAACAATTAGTACAAGATTTTCAAGACATTTTGATAATATTATAGTCTTAAATAAAAAACTAGAAGAGGCAATGGCTGTTGTTAATAAGTTTGGAATGGATGCAAGATCTATTACGAGAACTTTGGAAAATATAAAAGATCCAGAGCAGTTCGAAAAAGCTCTTAAAACAGACAATGTAGAAAAACTCGAGGATCTTCCTAGACAAGCCAAAAAATAAATTTAATTTAAATATAATTTCTCATATAAGAAATGCATGAAATGGAATAATAAATTTAATTATCCGAAGTCCACAAGATCAATTGAGGATGGCCATAGGAAATACACTTTAGGAGAAGAAAAACTTCCAAGTGTAACAACAATTTTAAGTGCTACTAAATCCGAAGAAGAAAAGGCTGCTTTAGCAAATTGGAAGGAGAGAGTAGGTTTTAAAGAGGCAAATAGAATTAAAACTGAGGCATCCTCAAGAGGTACATCAATGCATTCTTATATAGAGGATTATTTAAGAGGACGCATCAATGAGAGTTTTTTTGAAAGTAACGAACAATATAAAAACATGGCCAAAGAAATAATTGAAAAAGGGGTAGATAATAAACTAGATGAAATTTATGGAATTGAAGAAACTTTGTATTATCCTGAACAATATGCAGGTACAGCTGACTTAATTGGTATTTATCAGGGTAACGATGTTGTTATCGATTTTAAACAAAGCAATAAACCAAAAAAAACAGATTATATTCAAGATTATTTTTTACAACTTGGGGCATATACCTTGGCACATGATATTGTTTATGGAACAAAGATGAAAGCAGGTATAATTTTACTGTGTACGAAAGATATTTTGTTTCAGGAATTTAAAATAGAAGGTGCAGAATTAGAGATGTATCAAAATTTATTCTTAGGCAGGGTCAAAAAATTTTACGAAATGAATAATATAGCTTGACTTTAACAAACCATTTCATAGAAGAGATAAAACTAACTAGAAGCTACTTGTTTAGATGCAACGGTTTAGTCCTAAAAAACTTTCCAAAAACCCATCAAAACAAAGCTAATTTAAGGTTTAAAATATGAATTTAGCAATTTGGGATATAGAATCATCAAGTGCGAGTACTGATTTCGGTAGCATAATAGAAATCGGAGGAATTTTATTAGATGAAAACTTCAAAGAGAAAGACCGATTTAATTTAAGGTGCAGTCTGCCTGAAGGGGAAATATTTCAGGCTATGGCCTTAATAGTCAACAAGACATCGATAAAACAACTTACTCAAACAAACCTAAGCCATTATCAAATGTTGGGAGAAGTTGAAAAAATTTTTAAAAAATGGAGTCCTGCAATATTTTTAGGTTGGAGTAGCCTTAATTTTGATGAGGAGATGATAAGGAAAGAGTTTTTTAAAAATATTAGATATCCTTATATTACTAATGCAGCACCTAATAAAAGACATGATGGTATAAATATTGCAAGAGCTGCTTATGCAGTTGATCCTACTATCCTAGAAACAGAAATTAATGAAAAAAATAATCCTGTATTTAAACTAGCGTCTTTAGCTCAAATGCAAGGCATTGATGCTAGTGATGCTCACTCAGCACTTGCTGATGCTGAACTAACTGCAAAAATTCTTAAGATCGTTAAAAAAAAACAAGAGCACACTTGGGAATCTTTTTTAAGGACTGCAAATAAATCAGATACAGAAACTATTATGAAAAAGGGAGAAATTGTAACTTTAAATGAATATTATTATGGTAAATCCAGACTTCATCTTGTTGTGCCATTACATCCAAAACATTGTATGCATCCAATTTACCAGGGATGGTATTACTCAATAGACTTAAGAACTGAAATTCAGCCTTTAATAAGCAAATCAATAAATGAACTTAAAGTTGAGATGAAAAAATCTCCAAAATTTTTAAGAACAATACGTGCGAATAAAGCACCTATTATAATTGATGGGAAATATGGAATGAATGTGGAACCTTATAATAAACTTGATAAAAATATAATTAAAAAAAGAGCAGAGTTTGTTCAAAATAACGAACAGTTTTCTCAAAATATTTTAACAGCTTTAAGAGAAGTTGCAGAGGAAAAAGAACAATCGAAATCTCAAGAAGATATATATGCAGAAGAAAGTATTTATACAAAATTTACTTCAAACAAAGATACTGCTCTTTTCCCAACTTGGCATGCAGCGCCATGGAAAGAAAAATTAAACTTATTAGATAAATTTGATGACGATAGATTAGTTGGATTTGGTAAAAAAATAATATTTCAAGAGGCCCCAGAAGTTTTACCGGAGTCAATGTATAAATCAATAAGAAGAGAAATTGCGAAAAGAATATTAAGTGAAAGAAAAGAGAAATGGTGGACAATACCAACTTTATATAATGAAATTGATACTTTAAGAGAAAAATATACTAATGAAAATGATAACGAAAAATTAGCACTCTTAGATGAGTTTAATACTTACGCAATGTCCATTCAAAAAAAGTACGAGAATGTTTGATGTATAAAATTAAATTTACGCATTTTTAACTATTGAATAAATAAAATTAATTTATATAAAACTCATATGGCAACAGTAAAATCTACAGACGAAAGTTTTGATCAATTAGTTAAAGATAATAAGATATTAATTTGTGATTTTTGGGCAGAATGGTGCGGTCCATGCCATATGGTGGCTCCCAGTTTAGAAGAAATTTCAAATGAAATGTCTGACCAATTATCTGTAGCAAAACATAACATTGATGAAGAGCCAAATACGCCAACAAAATATGGTGTACGAGGAATTCCTACGATGATTTTGATGAAAGATGGAAATCATGTTTCAACTAAGGTTGGAGCAGTCCCAAAAAGTGAAATTGTTTCATGGATAAAAGAAAATATTTAGTTTAAGCTTAAAATTTCTCCAGCAAGATATAGTGAACCAACACAAAGTATTATAGTGTTTTCTTTTTTTGATAATGATTTTATGCTTTCTTCAATGCCAGTTGAAAATTTCAAATTTAAATTTAAATCATCTAACTTCATTTTAAAATCTTCCTTTGATATTGCTCCATCTTGATTAGGAATATCAATTAAAGTAATTGAATTTACAATACTTTCGAAAGCTTTCATAAATTCTACATGTTCTTTATCTTTCATCATGCCCACGATAAGATTTACTTCTTCATTTTGATTTTTAATCCAATGAGCAATAGAAAAACTTGCACTAACGTTGTGACCACCATCTATTACTAGTTTATTGTTTCCAGCAATATTTTTTAATCTACCAGATTTTATCTCTTCAAGCCTTCCTTTTAACGAAATATTTTCGACACCATTTATAATATGTTCATCTTTAATATTAAAAATCTTTCTTGATGCAGCAATTGATGTACTAATATTATAAAGCTGATGATCTCCAAGAATATTCGGTTCAGGTAATACTAATTCTCCTAACTGATCTTGATATTGAATAAATCCATTCTCAGACTTTGCAATATTAAATTCTTTACCAAAAAAATATTTATTTGATTTATTTTTATCCAATGAAATCTTTATTTTATCCCTTATTTCATTATTTACTTGTTTATTAATAAATATATTTGAATTTAAAAGCTTAGCTGTTTTTTCATATATTACCCCTTCAATTGATTTATTTTCAAGCCATTGAAAGTGATCATTATGAATGACACCTATGAGAGTCAATAAATTCTCCTTAAATACATTTGTACTATCAAATTGATGAAATAATCCTGCTTCTATTATATTTATATTATCTTTGAAATTCTCAGCATATTTTAAAAATGTACAAGTTAAAATCTCAAATAAAGTTGCATTGTCATCTCCTAAAGTTTTTTCAACATCAGTCAGTAATTCTATTAAATCTTTCTCATTGATTTCTTTATCATTAAAAACGTATCTTTCTGTGTAAGAGAGTAGGTGTGGCGAAGTGTAAAGATTAGTTTTATATCCAGCATGATTTAGTATTGACTTAAGGCTATAGCACATGCTTGCTTTAGCATTAGTTCCAACAACTGTGATAACATTTCTTAATTTATCTTGAGGATTACCCAGTTTTTTTAAAAGATTAAAGGTTCTTCCTAAAGATAAGTCTAGCTTTTTCTTATGATGCTTCTCTAGTTTGGATATTAGTTTCTGAAGTTTCATTTAAATCTTCTAAATGTATATCAGAATTTTTTCTAAGTAATATTGATAGAAGGTTTCCCACTTCTTTTTGTATATCTTTTCTATGCACAACTCTATCAACAAAACCATGTTTCTCAACAAATTCAGCTGTTTGAAAATCAGAACTTAATTCCTCTTTTACAGTCGCTTGAATTACTCTTTTTCCTGCAAAAGCGATTAGACACCCAGGTTCTGCCAGATGAATATCTCCTAACATTGCAAATGAGGCAGTTATTCCACCAGCTGTAGGATCTGTAAAACATACTATGTAAGGTAAATTATTATTTTTAAGTTCGTTAATTGCAAGCGTTGTTCTAGTCATATTTGCTAAAGCAATTGTAGACTCGAACATTCTTTGCCCACCCCCACAAGGAAAAAATAAGTAAGGCGTTTGATTATCTATTGCATGTTGCACTCCATAAATTATTGCTTCTCCCTCAGCAGCACCAACTGAACCTCCAATAAAATCAAAGTTAATTGCACCTGCTGTTACTTCTATTCCATTTATTTTCCCTTTTGCAATCATAACTGCACAATTTTGTTTTGTTTTCTTTCTCGCAATTTTAAGCCTGTCTTTATAAGATTTTGTATCAACCCAATGCAAGGGATCTTCTGTAGGAATAGGTGACTCTAAAATTTGGTAAGCGTTTTTACCGAATACAATATCAAATCTTTGTCTACAACTAATTCTAT
>CABZNY010000029.1 GCA_902527265.1 uncultured Pelagibacteraceae bacterium
TAAAACCAACATCAACTACATTGAATAAAGATGCTTTATAAAGTTTTTTTGGATTATAATTGTTTTTTCTCAAATGATTTTTGATAGTTACGTATCTATCATAATCAATATCTAATGGCCTATATTCAGGATTAACAACTTTGTTATCTCCCCTTTTATATTTTAGGTTTTTTGGGACTTTTACTTTACTCATAGGCTCATCCCACAATGGTGAATTATCGTAGCCACTTTCCCAAGGGTGCAAAATTGACACTAATCCAGTATTATTTGGGTCTCTAAATTTAATAAACCATTTGTGATATTTTAATATTCCTTTAGCTATTTTTTTTAATTCAGCTTTATCTTTATTATTAATTTTTTTTTTATCTAAAATTAATTTTAAAATTATTGCAAGAATTGGTGGTTGAGTAATACCAGATGAATGTATTTTATTTCCACAAGCCCAAACAGAATGGTTTGGATAATAATTGGTTTTCAAATCGTGAAACAAAATATGGGGTATCATTCCATCTTTCCATTGACCTCTTATTAATGTCTTTATTTCATCTAGAGCATATTTTAATTTAAAATGTGAATATCCTAGAGCAATGAAACCTGAGTCCCAATTCCATTGTGCTGGGTACAATTTGTTATTTGTTGGTAATGTGTATCCTTTTTTTTTATTGCCTAATAAAACTTTCTTAGCTGATTTGATAAAATCTTCCATTAACCCTTTACACTTCCTGCAGTAAGTCCACTAACTAAATATTTTTCAAAGTATACAAAAATTAACAAAACAGGTATCGTAACAACCACTGATCCTGCCATTAGATATTGTCTTGGAGTTTCGGCATCACCACTAAGATATTGTATTGCTCTTGATAAGGTAAATGAGTTTGGATTATCTAAGAACATTAAAGAAAATAAAAACTCATTCCAGGCGATCATAAAAACGTAAAGAGCAACCGAAGAGATTGCGGGTATACTTAAAGGTAAAATTATTTTTATAATTATGCCAAACCAATTTAATTTGTCCATGATTGCTGCTTCTTCTAGTTCTTTGGGAATACTTCTAAAGTAACCTTGTAGCATATAAATTGCAACTGGCAAAGTAGTTGCTGTGTAAACAATTAATAAACCTCCTACCGAGTTCCTTAACCCTAGTTGACTAAAAACAGTATATAGAGGAATAACTAATACTATAGCAGGAAACATATAGATGATTAAAATTGAAGTCGACAGAAAATTTTTCCCGAAGAAATTTAATCTTGCTACTGCATAAGCGGCTGGTATTGCAAATATCAAAGTAACTATAACTGTCCCTACTGAAACAAATGTACTTATAATTATGTATCTGCCAAAATTATAAGTATCAAATATTACAAAGTATGACTTAAATAATTCCTTAAAGTCTTGGTTAAAATTAATACTAAAATCTAAAGGATTAATTAACAAAGCAGCTTGAGTTTTAAAACTTGTAATCAACATCATATAAAATGGAAATAAAATGACAAATGAAAATAAAACAATTCCAAAAAGAGTTAAAAAATCAAACACTACTATTTGTGACGAATGCTCGGATGCTAAGTATTTTTGATTGTACTTATTAATTTTAAATGAAAAAAATATCAAAATTGCAAATATTCCAATATTATACCAAATGGGCATTACCTGAACGATATATCCATCGACAATTGTAAATATAAGAGCAAAAAAAGTTGATTTTATTAAATAATTTAACTTTTCTCCTATAATTAAATTTAAAAGACTAATAGCGATACCTAAAGTAATAATTATTGCAAAATTGAAATTTTTTAGCTCAACTCCTTGCAATGTTACTAAAATTTTCCAAATAGAAACCAAAGAAAACAAAAATATAGACGAAATTAATGCGTAGTATATTAAACTTTTAGTTTTCATCAGCCCTCTTACCTATTAATTTAAAGTAAACGAACATAAATATTAGCAACAAAGCGACTATTACAATTGATACTGCTGATCCCATACCAATATCGGAAATAGTGAAGCCTTGCTCATAAACATTTATTGGCAAAGTTCTGGTTCCAGATGCACCTCCTGTTAATAAAAAAATATCCTCAAATTTATTAAAGTTCCAAATAAACCTAATCATAAAGAGAATAGATATGACAGCTGTTATTTGAGGAAGAGTAATATTAACAAATTTTTGTAGAGGACCAGCACCATCCACTTCAGCTGCCTCATATAATTCTTTAGGAACTGCTTGCAGTCGAGCTAAAATAAATAAGAAAGCTAAAGGAAAGTATCTCCAAATTTCAAAAATAATTACGGTTGTTAATGCTAATCGTAATTTAAGATCAAAACCAAAAAAATTTATTGTTAAATATTTTTGTCCTAGTAAATTTAGAGGTTCCTGGATGACTTGAAAATTCATCAGAAGATTATTTAAAGTTCCACTATAAGGATCTAATAATAACTCCCAGGTATAAGCTAGGGCAACTACTGGACCCACATACGGAAAAAGCAAAACACTTCTCATAAATGTTCTTCCAAAAAACTTCTGGTTTACAAGTTGTGCAGTGAGTATACCAAATACAATTGAACCAATTGTGCCAAAAAAGGTATAGTAAAAAGTAGTTGATAATAAATCAAAAAATTCATTTTGAAAAAATACCTTTTTAAAATTCTTTAACGTAAAATTAGTATTTAATAGAATATTATCTGATTTACCTGTTAATTTTGGTTTAATACTTTTTAATTCTTTTTTATTTAATTGTTTGCCATCAGAACTCTTAAATAATATTTGAAAATTTTCCCTGTATTTTGCTTCCCAATTTCCAAATTCACAATAAATTTTATTTGATTTAACCCTGCATCTTTCATCTAAATTAATAGGCTTGATATTCTTAGGTAATTTATCTTGAAATTTAACATCCCTTATTTCTAAAATTAATGAACTGTTTCTAAGTTTATAAATAACCTTTAATTGATCTGGATTATCTTTAATGGATTTTACAATTTTTTTTGCTCTAGGTTCAGGGATCCTGATATCTTTTAATCCAACCTCTTTAAAACTTATCCATACATTTGCAAATATTGGAAATAAGATGATTGAAAAAACAAGGAAAACCGCAGGTAATATTAATATATATGCAGTTCTTTTTTCTATTTTTGAAAGTGTATCACTCATAATAAAAGCGGATAATACATATTATCCGCTTTTATTTAAATTTAAATTACTAGATTAAAATTGAGAGAGTTTTTGATTTATCATATCTACTGCTTGATCAATATCAATCTGTCCATCAACATAAAGTCTAGTTATTCTATTAATAAACTTGTTATTAATAATTTTAGAAGCTCTAGAAAGTTCACCTTCTTTTACACCCCATCTTTGAGCCTTATCTAATCCAGCAACGATATTATTTATAACATCCTCTGAATATAAGTCTGATAAAGGAGCTTTTCTATCAACTCCAACAGGCAATTTACTCCATGCTTTTGTAAATGCTTCAGGATCGCTTGAGTTTCCTCTTCTCACAGGAAATTTACCCTCTGGTGCGATTGAAAGCGTCTTCGTATAACCCTCATCCATTGAGTATTTAATAAAAGCACTTGCTTCTTCTGTATCAGCATCAGCAGTTATTCCAAAATATCTGACATCAGCCCAAGCAGCTCCTTTACTATTATTAGGACCTTTTAGGTTCGTGATGAAGCCAGTTTTTGAAGCTAACTCACTAGATGTTGGATCACTATTTATTGTTGGAGGCGCTGAGTCTCTTAAGCCAGCTAATTCATCCATAATAAATGGAGACCAAATTATCATAGGAGTTTTTCCTGCAAAGTATAGTTCTCTTGATTGCTTCCAATATAATTCTCCTGGAGGACTTGCATTTGCAATAACTTTATAAAACTCCAAAGAGGCTTTTAGTTTTTTACCCTGCTTTCTTATTCCATCTTTTTTAACAACATTTACTCCATTTGCTAAAAGAACATGTTCTAAAACCTGACTCATAAAATTTTCATCAGTTTTTGTTGCAGCTACAAACCCAAACATTCCATCTCCAGAAAGTGCTTCAACTGCTTTTGTTATATTTTCATAACTCGTAGGTGGCTCCAGACCTGCTTTTTCAAATAAGTCTTTTCTATAAACGACCATTTGCGTCCAACCGTCAACTGGTACAGCCGCTATTTTTGATCCTTTTTTAGCCATGTTTAAAGCACCTGGTGCAAATGTTTTTTTACCGAGTTCTTTTACAACAGCATTATTTGCATCAACATCTAATATTCCAGCTTCTGCCCAAGGTAATACATACTGCAATGTATGATAGATTACATCAGGAAGATCACCAGCTGCTGCTGCTGCAGTTGCTCTTGTTCCTAAATCTTTTTCTTCTACAGGAATAACTTCAACTTTGATGCCAGTTTTAGCCTCAAAATCTTTAGCCATTGCTTCTTGTTTAGCCATTCTAGCTGGCTGAACTTCTGTAGTCCAAAAAGTGATGTCTGCAAAACTAATATTTGTAATAAAAAATATAAGCGCACAGACGGTTATTATTGTTTTTTTAATCATTGATTCCCCTCTTTTCGTTGATTAATAAATTAAATGTATCAGCGAGAGAAATGAATGACAATAAGTTAAAAAAGTCTCTTCCAATCAAAAAGTCAATAAATATAATATATTTTAAATCAAAAATTTTTTATTTTTTAGAATTGCTCTAATCATTCTGAACATCAAAGGAATTTTTTTTGAATTAAATTTTTTTAAAATATATGGCGCGATTTCTCTCACAAGTTGTTCACCTTCTACTGTATCACTTACCATAAACTTTTTTTTAGCACTTTTGAAAGTAAAACCTTGTCCTAAATAGTTTCCCATTTTGCTATTTCTTCCACCTGCAGCGCTTACATATAGGTCTCCAACTCCTGCTAGACTTAAAACTGTTTCTTCTTTTCCTTTTAACTGTCTAGTTATGTATTTCATTTCTGATAGTGATTTTTGAAATAGATTTGAAGATTTATTCAAACTTAAACCAGAGCCAATTATCATAGAATAAATATTTTTTATTGCTGAACATATTTCAACACCAATTACATCTTTAGAGTATTCTATTAAATAATATTTAGTTGAAATCATTTTACCTAACAATTTTGCAATTTTAATGTTTTTATTGGCTATAATTACACTCGTTTGACTTTTTCTTACCAATTCTTTAGCTAAACAAGGTCCCTTCAAAACTGATACATTTAATTTAGGAATATTTTTTAAAAGACTTTGAGAAATAGTTGTAATTTTTTTATTTTTCTTTTCATATTTGAGACCTTTTGTAAGAACTAAAACTGGAGATTTTACTTTATACTTTTTTAATTCTTTACCAACAAAATTAATACCTGATAAACTTAATGCAACAACGATAAGATCATATTTTTCAAGAAATAATTCATTAGCATATTTTTTAAATATTAGTTTTTTTGAAAGATTAATTTTTAAACCTGAATGAAATTTATTTTTTGATGATAAATTTTTAATAAATCTTTGGCTATATGGTTCTGTAATAAATACTTTATTATTATTATCTATACATGGAACAGAGAACGCTGACCCCATAGCCCCACCTCCAATAATTAGAATTTTTTTCATAAATAAATTCACTAAAAATAAACTATTTATTAATAACAAGTAAATTTAAAGAAAAAATAGTTTTATTTTTTTTGATTTGTTTAATAAGATAAACTTTTAAAATTATACAGTTTATATGAATAAAATAGCAATAATTGGTGCAGGACCTTGTGGTTTATCAATGTTAAGAGCCTTCGAACATGCTGAGCAAAAAGGAGAAAAGGTTCCAGAAATAGTATGTTTTGAAAAACAAGATGATTGGGGAGGGCTATGGAACTACAGTTGGAGAACTGGTTCAGATCAATATGGTGATCCTGTTCCCAACAGTATGTATAGATATTTATGGTCAAATGGACCAAAAGAATGTTTGGAATTTGCAGATTATTCTTTTGACAAGCATTTTGGAAAACCTATTCCATCTTTTCCACCTAGAGAAGTATTATATAATTATATAATTGGAAGAGTAAGTAAAGGAAACATTAAAAGCAAAATTAAATTTAGCACAAGTGTAAAGAGTGTAAATTATAATTCAGATATATTTGAAGTTAGCTATCAAGATAAAACTAACAATAAAATTTTGTCTGAAAAGTTTGATTATGTAGTTGTTTCAACTGGACATTTTTCAGTTCCATTTATTCCTGAATACAAGGGTATGAGTTCTTTTCCAGGAAGAATAATGCATTCTCATGATTTCAGAGATGCTGAAGAATTTAGAGATAAAAATGTGATAGTGCTTGGAAGCAGTTATTCAGCTGAAGATGTTGCTCTACAATGTAATAAATATGGAGCTAAAAGTGTAACCATAGGTTATAGACATAATCCAATGGGTTTTAAATGGCCTTCTGGTATGAAAGAAGTTTACTATCTAGATAGATTAGACGGTAACAAAGCAATTTTTAAAGATGGTACAGAACAAGAAGCTGATGTAATTATATTATGCACTGGCTACCTGCATCATTTTCCATTTTTGAACGAAAAACTAAGTCTCAAAACTCACAACAGATTATATCCACCAAAATTATATAAAGGAGTAGTTTGGCAAGATAATCACAAGCTAATGTACCTGGGCATGCAGGATCAGTTTCATACTTTTAATATGTTTGATTGCCAAGCATGGTTTGCAAGGGATGTGATGATGAATAAAATTAAAATTCCAAATGATAGTGAAATAGAAAAAGATATTTCTAAATGGGTTTCTATGGAAGAGAAATTAGAAAATCCAGATCAAATGATCGATTTTCAAACTGAGTATACTAAAGAGCTACATGATATGTCAGATTACCCAAATATTGATTTTGAATTGATAAGAAAACATTTCAAAGATTGGGAACATCATAAAATGGATGATATTTCAACTTACAGAAATAAATCTTTTTCATCACCTGTGACTGGATCCATAGCTCCTGTTCATCACACGCCTTGGTCATCTGCGATGGATGACTCTATGGATACTTTTTTAAAATAATAGAATTTACAATAAAGTTTTCGCGACTGACAGCTTCCACCCATTCAATAGTTTTTTTCTCATTGTCAAACTTAGTTTAGGTTTAAAGGTTTTATCTTTTTTCCATTTTCTCTTTATTTGATCTAATGATTTAAATATTCCTATTTGATATCCAGCAAATAAAGCCACTCCAAGCGCTGTGGTTTCCAAAACTTTGGGTCTTTCTGTTTTAATATCAATAATATTTGCCAAAAACTGTGAAAACCAGTTATTTTCCACCATGCCTCCATCAATTTTTACTATATTAGGTTTTAATCCATCTTTTCTCATGGCACTAAATAGATCATAACTTTGGTATGCCACAGACTCTATGACTGCTCTTACCATAGTTTTCCAATCACTGTCTCTAGTTAATCCAGTTATAACTCCTCTTGCGTCAGGTCTCCAGTATGGAGCTCCCAGTCCACTTAAAGCTGGTACAACATAGACTCCTTCATTATTTTTTTTTGATTTAGCAATTTGTTCAGTGTCATAAGCATTATTAATTAATTTTAACTTATCTCGTAGCCATTGAACACCTGCTCCAGCTGTAAAAATTGAACCTTCGAGCGCAAAAGTATTTTTTCCGTTTAATCTGTAACAAATTGTAGTTAATAATTTATTTTTTGAAAAAATTTTTTTTGACCCAGTATTCATTATTACAAAAGCACCTGTGCCATAAGTACTT
The DNA here is from genome assembly GCA_902527265.1 of uncultured Pelagibacteraceae bacterium. Classification (GTDB taxonomy): domain Bacteria; phylum Pseudomonadota; class Alphaproteobacteria; order Pelagibacterales; family Pelagibacteraceae; genus Pelagibacter. The sequence goes on from CABZNY010000029.1 coordinate 7,750, forward strand.
TTAATTGAGCCTCTTTGGAAGCAAGACTGTCCTACAGCTGCAGCTTGTTGATCGCCCAAAACTGCAGATATAGGAATTTCATATCCAACTATTTTTTTATTTGTTGATCCAAAGTTATCCGCTGAATTTTTTACATCAGGTAAAATACTTTTTGAGATATTGAGCTTTTTTAAAATTTCTTTGTCCCAAGTGTTATTATTTATATTAAACAACATTGTTCTACTTGCATTTGTTGCCTCTGTTAAATGGTGTTGTCCGTTAGTTAGTTTCCAAATTAAGAAAGTATCAACAGTGCCAAATAATAAATTATTAGATTTTTGAAGTTTCTTCGAAATTTTTACGTTTTCTAAGATCCATTTAATTTTAGTAGCTGAAAAATATGGATCAATAAATAAACCAGTTTTTCTTCTAAAAATATTTTCATATTTTTTTTGCTTAAGCTTTTCACAGTATTCATAAGTTCTTCTATCTTGCCAAACAATTGCATTGTATACTGGTTTGCCCGTTTTCTTGTTCCATAGAATAGTTGTCTCTCTCTGGTTGGTTATTCCAATACTTAATATTTTTCCTTTTAGTAGAGATGCTTTTTTAATTACTCTTTTTAAAGCTTTAAGAGTTGTTAACCAAATTTCATTTGGATTATGCTCTACCCATCCATTTTTTGGAAAGTATTGATTAAATTCAAACTGAGAAGTAAATTTTATATTGCCATCTAAATCAAAGAGAATTGCTCTAGTCGATGTTGTACCTTGGTCGATAGCAACAAGAAATTTTTTCACAACTTTAGTCAATACCTAAATGTTTTTTTCTTTGTCCTACCCAAGTTCTAATTAAATTATCAAAAATTAGTCCAATAAATGCAACACAAATTCCAAGTGTTAACCCAATGCCTGCACCTTTTTTATCTGATAAAGCTTTTAGAATGTACTGACCTAAATCTTCAGTTCCAATAAAAGCACCAATAATCACCATAAATAAGGCAAAAACTATTGTTTGATTTAGACCCAACATCATATGTGGAAATGCTAATGGAAATTCTATTTTAAATAATCTTTGAAACTTTGTAACACCTGACATCGTTGCAGCATCATGTAGTCCTGCTGGAACACTTCTGAGACCCTCGATTGTATATCTTGTTGCTGGTATTGTAGCATAAACTATTACTGCAATTAAAACTGAGGTATCTGTAATTCCAAAAAGCATCATCACAGGAATTAAATACACAAAAGATGGAAAAGTTTGAAATATATCACAAACATTTAACATAAAGTTTGTAGAATATTTATTTTGAAAACATAAAGTTCCAACAGTAAATCCAATTGTGCAAGATACTAGTACACCAAATGTTGCCATGTATGTGGTTACTAAAGCTCTATCCCACCATGGGCTTAGAGCTATAAATAAAGTTAAACCACAAACAACTAGAGCAGATCTAACTCCACCAATTAAATATCCAGCTCCAACGACTAGAACTAATGTGGCTATGGCTGGCATTCTCAAATATAAAGCTCTCATCGGTTGGAGTACATCAACAATTAGCCAAGTGTTAAATGCTTTTATATATACAAAGAAAGTATCAAATATCCAGTCAACACCTTTGTTCCAAAAGTCCGCAGTTGATATTCCTTTATTATGCGGAACTTCAAATAAATAATTATACCCGTCTTTAAAATAAATTGATCC
>CABZNY010000030.1 GCA_902527265.1 uncultured Pelagibacteraceae bacterium
TTTTTCATAATTGTAAGTTGTTTCATAACTGTCAATTATTAATATTGGTTTATTTAACTTCTCTAAAATATTTTTAATTTTTTTTTTTTGACCTAAAAAATTTTTACTTTTAAAAAAAAATTTTTTAGCTTTTTTTGGTAAATAACTAAGGATTTCTTTTTTTTTGGTATCTATTAAAAAATAAAACTTATTTTTTTTCCCTAACTCATTTGCAATTTTCATACATCTAAAAAGGTGACCTAATCCATAATTTTTAGAGCAATTAATTTGGAATATTATTTTTTTCAAATTTTTCTTCCAAGTACAAATGACTCTGCAAATTTAACACCCGATGAACTCCCCCTAAAAATTGCTAGTGCTTTTATTGTTTCTAGAGATCTAGAATGAGGATTTTTTTTCAATTCATATTTATAATGCTTAATAGCTTTTAATTTAAGATTTATTTGTGAGGTAATATCTTCATACCAATTTGGGTCAAATTTATTTTTTGTATCAGATATCTTCCATTCTGTACTGGATAAAATTTCAAAAAATAAAATTAAATCAACATTGTTATTATTTTTAGGTCTGCATGCTGTCATTGTTGCGTTTGAAGTAATTTGATGATCAACATTTAAGTCGTTGTAATGATGCGTAAAAATTGTACTAGGGTTGAAATTTTTAATCTCTTTTTCTATATACTTAACTATTTCTAGTAATGGTACAGTATCGAATTTATTATCTGGAAAATTTCCAAATACATAATTTTTCACTCCTAAAGTTTTAAGAGCTTTTATTGCGCTATTTTGTCTATTTAGGATTTTTTCATTTTTAATTTTGATATCTCTTGAAGTTTCTCCATCAGATAAAAAAATAATTTTGATTTTAGACCCTTTTTTTGAGTATTTTGCTAATGTTCCTCCACATCCCAATACCTCATCATCAGGGTGTGCAGCAATTACTAAAATTTTTTTCATTTTAAATAGGGATTGTATGATACGCTTGATTTAAGATACTTATTTAAATCTTCTCCATTTTCTATCTTGTTAATTTTATAAAATATATCATCAAGATATTGCAAGTATATCTTTAAATTTTCTTTGGAATGTTTTGTTGAAATAAAAATTTTATTAGTAGCTAATATCTTTTTATTAAGCATTTCTTGGGTAATTAAAGTTTTATATTGAGCATGTTTTTTTGGGTGAAAAATAAAGTTTGGTATTGCATCCATTCCTTGAATTTCAATTTTTAATTGATGTTTTTTTGCAAGTTTTTTCCATTTTTCTTTTAACCAAATTCCTAAATTACTTATATATTCCCAACTTTTTAATTTTTCCATTTGATCGAGAGATGCCAAAGCGGCTGTTGGGCCTATTCTATCTGTCCACATTGTGCTACTTATGAAACTTGAATTTGCAAACTCCATTATTTCCTTTTTTCCAATAACAGCAGTAATAGGATAGCCATTACCCAATGCCTTACCAAACATAGCTATATCAGGGTTTATGTTATATAATTTATGAATGCCACCAAATGAATTTCTAAATCCAGATGTACACTCATCAAAAATTAATATAATTTTTTTTTTATCACATATATCTCTTATTTTTTTCAAGTAATCTTTCTTTGGTTTTATCTCTCTTGTAACCTCCATTTTAATTGTTCCAATATCATGATTTTTCAATATATTATTTAATGAATTTAGATCATTATATTTAAAGGGAAATACTGTATTTTTTAAATTTTTAGGTACTCCTAAGGGGTCTAAGGATTTCATTAAATGATTATCCAAATTACTTTTATTACTTAAGTTTGCTGATAAATACCAATCATGCCACCCATGATATCCACAAATTGCTACCTTGTCTTTGTTTGATGCAGCTCTTGAAATTCTTATAGCTAACGCATTTGCTTCACCACCCGATCTTAGAAATTTTGCCATATCGGCCCAAGGATGAATTTCAATTAATTTTTCTGCTAACAAAATATCTTCAAAGGAATTTAAAGTGCTCATATTCCCATCTTCGACAATTTTTTTTATATTTTTATCGACTAGATTATTTGAGTAACCTAAAATATTAGTTCCAATACCCATTGAGCAGAAGTCTTTATACTTTACGTTTTGTAATGATGTAATGGTAATATTTTTTGCTTTCTTAAAATATGTTGGCCATTTATAAGGAATAAACAATTCTGGTCTTTTAGAAATCAACATATTTCCACCTGGAATTATATTTTTAGCTCTTTGCCATATCTTATAATTTAAGTCTGAAATAGATCCAGAATTTCTCATGTATTTATCGTTAATTTTTAAAATTTTTTTGTGTTTTATTACAAATTTATATATCTCTTCGAAAGTAAAATCTATTCTTGGATAAAAATTTTCAATAATTTTTTTTATGACCAAAAGATCTTCTTTATAATCTAGTGTAAATCTCCAGTTACTTAAGTCTTTGAAATTTTTATAATTATATTTTTTTAAATTATTATTTTTTTTAATATATGGAGTTACATGCTCTTTTTCATACCCATCCCTAGCATTTAAATATGCCATTTTTAATGATTTAAAATTAAAAATTTCTATATCTAATCCATCTGGAAATGAAGGGGGGGTAGCGTTATTTAAATAGTCTATGCGATTTTTATTATAAATACTTACTAACTTTTCTAGTAATTTTGGATCAACTAAAGGACAATCAGAAGTAATTCTAATTATATTGTTTGCATTATATTTTTTTGCACATTTATAATATCTTTCCAATACATTTTTTTCTGAACCAGAGAAAACATCGTAGTTTTTTTTTAAAAGTAATTTTTTTAATAAAAAATTTTCTTTTCCCTTCGGTATAGCAATTACAATTTTTTTTTTAAAATTTGCTAAGGATAATCTCTTTATTAAAAAATATATCAAAGGATATCCGCACACTTTTTTTATTATCTTATTTGGAAAACGTACAGAATTTTGTCTAGCTTGGACAATGATTAAAAAATTAGAAATATTTTTCATATGAAGTTTAATTATTTTTAAATTATTATTTCACTATAATTCAAATTTACTATGAAAGTAAAATATTATTGATAATTTCTATATTTAGTAGATAAATAAGAAAATTATAATTCTAAAATGTTCAAAAAAATTTCTTATAAATTAATCTTTGTTGCTTTTAATTTTTGCCTTTTTATTTTTTGTCTAGAATTATTCTCTAGAATACTTTTTCCTGAAACAGCTCCAAAAAAAAATTTATATTTCAATAACATGCAAAATAATCTCAAAATTGGCCCTAAAAATTTAACTTTACGACAAATGAAAAACAGTAGTGATTACAATGTAGAGGTTTCATTTAACAACTATGGCTTTAGGGATATTAAAAATTTAAATAACTCTAAATACTCTGATTTTTTTGTTGTAGGAGACTCAATGTCATTTGGTTGGGGTGTAGAAGCAAAAAATAGATATTCGAATATTCTTGAAAATTTAACAAATAAAAATTTTTATAACATTTCAATTCCAGGAAATTTAGAAAACTATGAATTACTTATAGAGTATGCTGAAAAAAATGGCGCAAAAATAGAAAATTTAATTTTTGGATTTACTATGGAAAATGATTTTCAGATTTATGCGAAAAAAAAAATAAATATTAATCCTAAAATCAATCAATCTAAGAATAATTCTATTTTTTTTAATGTGTCAAAATTAAAAAGATTTTTAACCCAAAACTCTAGTTTTTATTTTATTATTACAAGAACGGCACATAGGAATGCGATGTTAAGAAATATGTTTATTAAATTGAAATTAATTAATCCAAACCTAGATTATATTTATTATACAAAATTTTCAAATAAAGTAATTAATTCAACTGTAAATAAATTAAAGAATATTTCAAAGGATTATAATTCTATAATTCTAGTAATACCATCTAGGGCACTTTGGTATGGAGATCACATGGATGAAGCAGATCAAATTCATAAAACATTTATTAATAAATTAAAAAATGATAAATTTGATTATTTAGATTTAAGAGAAGTTTTTGAAAAAAATAATGATCCATTGAAAAATTTACACTTATTCAATGATGGGCACTGGAATAGTAAAGGACATGAACTAGCTGCAAAAGAAATTTTTGAGAAATATTTTAAAAATAAACATTAATAATTCTATAAATTTACAATTTCACTTAGTTTATTTATTTTCATAAAATTTTTTATTTTATCCACAATATGATTAAAATATTTATTCATGATGATAGAATATAATTAATCTCAAAAAAAACTAATTTTAATCCTTTTCAAATCTTTGGGATAAATCAGTATCAGTTTTAAAATTTTCTAATTTATAAATAAGAAAATCTTCACAAACTAAAAAATCTAATTCATTACTCAAAAAACATTTTACTGCATCTTCAGGTTTACAAACTATCGGCTCTCCTCTTACATTAAATGATGTATTTATTAAAACTGGACAACTAGTTATTTCATAAAATTTACTCAATAATTTATACAATCTACTATTTGTCTCTACGTCAACAGTTTGTACTCTAGCAGAGTTGTCAACATGGGTGACAGCTGGTATTTCACTTCTTTTAATTTTAAGTTTTTCAAATCCTTCAGTAATTAAAGTTTTATTTTGATTTATCAATTTTGTTTTTTTTACTTTAGATGTTAAAAGCATGTATCTGCTAGGAACTTCAATCTCAAACCATTCTTTTGCGTGTTCTTCTAAAACTATAGGAGCGAAAGGTCTGAAACTTTCTCTATATTTAATTTTTAGATTAAGGTCTTTTTGCATCGAAACATCCCTGGGATCAGCCAATATAGATCTTGATCCTAATGCTCTTGGTCCATACTCCATTCTACCTTGAAACCAACCAACACTTTTACCTTCACTTAATTTTGATGCAACTATTGAAACTAATTCATCCTCATTTTCATACTTTTTGAAATTTAAAAACTCATTCTTGTAATTCAAAATTACTTTTTCAATTTGATCATTTTTATATTTAGGTCCAAGCAATGAGCCATTCATAGAGTCTTTAGAATTATCAACATCTCTTTTTTTTTTTAATTCTAGATACCAAAATGCTAGGGCTGCACCTAAAGATCCGCCTGCATCACCCGAAGCAGGCTGTATCCATAAACCATTTATATCAAGATTTGTTAAAATTTTGCCATTTGCCACACAGTTCAACGCAACACCACCTGCTAAACAAAGATTTTTTTGATTTGTTTGGTTTAATCCATATTTACATATACGTATCACAATTTCCTCTGTTACCTTTTGAATAGAGGCAGCTAAATCCATGTGTTTTTTTGTTATTTTTTCACCTTCATTTTTTCTAGGTTTTAATGAAAAAAGTTTGTTGAATTTTTCATTTGTCATTGTAAGGCCAGTCGCAAAATCAAAATATTCCATATTCAATCTAAAAGAACCGTCTTCTTTGAGATCAATTAAATTTTCTCTGATTTTATCAGTATAAATAGGTTCTCCATATGGAGCTAATCCCATCAATTTATACTCACCACTGTTTACTTTGAAACCTAAAAAATAAGTAAAAGCACTATATAATAAACCAACTGAATGAGGAAAATTAATATTTTCAAACATCTCAATATTATTATTTTTTCCTAAAGCTATTGTAGTAGTTTCCCACTCACCAACTCCATCAAGAGTGACAACACATGATTCATTAAAAGGAGATGGATAAAATGCACTCGCAGCGTGACTCAAATGATGCTGACTAAAAAAAATTTTTTTATCTTTATCAAAAGTTTTATCTAATTCTAATAATTTTTTTTTAATTATACTTCTATGAAATAGTTTTTCTTGTGCCCAAACTGGCATGGACATCTTAAATGATTTAAAACCTTTAGGAACAAATGCTAAATAAGTTTCAATTAATCTTTCAAATTTTAAAAAAGGCTTTTCATAGAATACGATATAATCTATGTCATTTAAACGAATTTTGTTTTCTTTTAGAATGTAATTAATGGAATTTGATGGAAATCTGAAATCATGTTTAATTCTTGTAAATCTTTCCTCTTGAACAGCAGAAATTACCTTTCCATCAATTAACAATGAGGCAGAACTGTCATGGTAAAAAGATGATATTCCTAAAATTTTCACAAATCAAAAAATTGTATAAATAAAAGGAGCTACAGCTGAACCCTGGGATAACAACAACAAACCTACTATTATTAATAATGGTATAAGGATTGGAATTAGAAAGTATTTTTTTCTTTGTCTGACAAATCTAAAAAACTCTATAAGAAAATTCATTAAAATTGATCTTTAAAATTAGTATTAGTTTTAGTCTTTTTCCAGTATGTATCTTTTTTTTTATTTATTTTCAAACCAAAATAGTCTTTCTCTATGGATCTCTTAAATATACCAATTGGTAGAACAATTACTGCAAAAATTAAAAATAAAACTATTGGTGAAATTATTTTACTTAAAAAAAGTCCGAGTTTAAACCAAAGTAAATTTGGTAACTTAAATATTCCTGGCTTTAAATATCCAAATATAAAAAAAAATAATGAAATAAATAAAAGATAAACATTGAAAAAACTTAATTTCAAAAACACAAAGAGGAATATTAATAAGAAAATTATTCCAAAAGTTATGGCAAAATTTTTGTTACTTGGCATAATATATTTGTTACTAATTCTTGTTATATACTACAATTTAATTCTTTTTTCTTCCTATAACAAAAAAAATTCCTCCTTCTGAGCCTATGGATCCAAATATATGATATATTTGTACTAAAATTCTTTCAATAAATGACGTCTCATTTAGCTTTCTATCATTAAAAAACTTTTCAAAATCAGTCTCTGAATAATTAAAATTATTTGGAAAATAAGATGTGGCTTGAATTCCATTATTGTTAAACCATTCAAATACTTCATCTATTGTATGTTGACTTTCAACTATATGATCATATTGATCCATTATCCATGCGAAAATTTTATATCTGTTTTTAAAAAGATTTTTTTTCATTTTTCTTAAAATTGGATCAAATATAAATAAAAAACGACGTTTGTTTTTTTTTCCTTTAATCTTTGAATAAACGTACCTTCTAATGTTAGTACGTAACCTTGTGTATCTATTGTATAGACCTATAATCAAATAACCATCTTTCTTTAGAAATTTAGTTAAGTTTTGAAATCCTAAATAAGGGTTATCGGTATGATGTAAAACTCCACTACACCAAATTATATCAAAAAAATTATACGGTAGAATATTTTCATTTAACAGATCGCCTTCGATAGTTTTGATATTTTTAATTTTCTCTTTATCAAAAAATTTTTGAGCAACATCTAAAGATTTTTTTGTAGCATCTAACGAATATAAGATATTACCTGAACTAATTGCAAGATAACAAGATAGTTGAGCAGTTCCGCATCCTGCCTCAAGAATTTTTTTGTTTGAACCGGCAAAAATTTTGAATTGTTTTGATAAGACATTTTTATCGCCTTTTATAAGAATATCTAATTTGTTTTCATTAACTTGATATGAAGGAAAAGGGTTCTTGCTATAGAAATTTTCAACTTTTTCAGTTGTTTTTGTTTTTTTTTTATTCATCCATTTAATTCTTTTTTAACATGGACTTAATTTTTAGTTTATTTTTTTTATTTTTAAAATCTCTTGGAAAATTTTTACAAAATTTAAAAATATCTTTATATGTATAATTGTAATAATTTTTATTAATTTCATAGTATTTCTCTAAAAATTTCTTTACGTATTCATAATCCTCTTTGGTATCAATAGTCATTGAACTTCTGTTAAGATTAGCTGTTCTTACAGGCGAACTTCCAATATTAAAGAAGCTTGCATTATCTTTTATATAATTAGTCAAATATTCAGTATCATTTAAATTTATTGCATTTTCATAGATAAATTTAAGCGTATCAAAATCGAAAATCTCAGTTTCTGTACCTCCTATCAATTTTTTATGATCGACATAATCAAAGTTTTTGTCTAAAAAATAATTTAAAGATAATTGAAAGTGTTCATTATCTATCAAAATATCGTCTCCTGTTATCCTCACAACAATATCAGGTTTAATTTTTTTTAAAGGTTGCATAATTCTATCTAAAACATTTAAGGTTGATCCTCTAAAATATTGAATATTATTTTTTTTTGCTAATTTTACTAAAGCATCATCAGATTTATCTTTAGTTGTACAAAATATAATTTTATCAACATTGTTTAACATTTTTACTTTCTTAAAAAGATGTTCTAATACACAGCTGTTTCCAATTTTTAAACTAGCTTTATTTTTTAGTCTTTTGGAATTTGATCTTGCAACAATTGTCACACATACTTTATTTTTAAAATATTTTTTTTTTATAATAGATCCTTTTTTTATTGGTAATATTATTTCTCTATTATTATATTTATTAAAGTTTAATGGGTAAGTCCCCTTTTCAGGGTGTCTAAGCATTTCTACATCATTAAGTTTTAATTTATCTTTTTTTTTTAAATTTTTTTTTACAATCCAATTTTTTTTAACTTCTTCTCGATATTTTATTTCATTTTTGCTAAACCAATCTTGTCCGCCAATTAGTGCTAATTCAGAATTTCTAACTACATCAATAAATTGTTTAAGTTTTCTTGGTTCTATAGATGAAAAATAATCAACACCT
>CABZNY010000031.1 GCA_902527265.1 uncultured Pelagibacteraceae bacterium
TTTTTCGTTTGTTTTTTTAAACCCAAATAATAATTTCCCTATAATTCTTGTTGCTATAACAAGCAGTATTTCAAATATTGGTATTTCATTTATTGATACACCAAGTAATTTAATATTTATCTTCTTTATAATGGTTGTGATTGGAGGTTCTTTTTTTTCAACAAGTTCAGGTATTAGAGTAATAAAAATCTTAAGTTTGTTAAAATTTTCTTTAAATAACCTATTATCACATACGAAACCTAATCAAATTTATTCAAATAAAGTTACATTAATTAATGAGAAGACAGAAAAGTCAGATATTAATAAATACTTTTTTTCAATAATTATCTTTATTATCTCACTGTCATTGTTAACTTTAATACTAACACTCTCGGATATCCAATTTGAAAACTCATTTAAGCTTTCTATCTTGACAATTATGAATACTGTTAATTCAAATATGTTTGAACTTGCAAATTTCGATTTCTATAATCTTACTTTTTTTACTAAGATTTATTTAATAATTTTCATGATAATAGGTAGAGTAGAGCTATTAACAATACTAATATTATTTAAAAAATTTCTTTTAAAAAGTTAAATTAATATTATAAAGTCTTTTCCTTCTGCGCCCTTAGCTCAGCTGGATAGAGCATCGGTTTTCTAAACCGAGGGTCGGAGGTTCGAATCCTCCAGGGCGCGCCAAGTTAATTGATCAGTATTGTTGAGGCTAATTTACCATTGATGGTTGTAATACTTTCTGCTTTACTCCAGTATTCAAAAATTACTTTTTTGAATAATTTGTTAACAAATAAATAATAAAAAAGAGGAAAATAATGTTTAAAATAATAAAACAATTGACTTCTGTAGTTGCTATGTTTGCTGTGTTATTTGCTTTTTCAACAGAAACAATGGCTGCTAAGAAATCAAAAACTCTTGAGAACACTAAAAAAAGAGGATTTGTAAGATGTGGTGTTTCTCAGGGTCTTCCTGGATTTTCAAACGCAGATGAGTCTGGAAATTGGACAGGAATAGATGTTGATGTATGTAGAGCTGTTGCAGCTGCTACATTAGGAGATGCAACTAAAGTTAAGTTCACTCCTTTAAGTGCAAAAGAAAGATTTACTGCACTTACTTCAGGTGAAATTGATATTCTATCAAGAAACACAACTTGGACACTATCAAGAGATGCTGACATTGGTTTAACATTTGTTGGTGTAAACTTTTATGATGGACAAGGTTTCATGGTAAGAAAAGGTTCAGGTATAGCATCTACAAGTGAATTTAAAAATGGAACTTCAGTTTGTACAAACTTGGGAACTACAACTGAGCTTAACATGAGAGACTTCTTTGATTCTAGAGGAATTTCATATGAGCCAGTAGTTTTTGAAAAAGCTGATGAAGTTGTAGCTGCTTATGATGCGGGTAGATGTGATACATACACAACTGATAAATCTGGTCTTGCTGCACAAAGAACTAAATTGTCAGCTCCAGATGATCACGTAGTATTACCTGAAACTATTTCAAAAGAACCACTAGGACCAGTTGTACGTCAAGGTGATTCTGTTTGGGAAGATATAGTTAGATGGTCTTTAAATACTATGATCGAAGCTGAAGAATATGGCGTTAACTCATCAAATGCTGACATGATGAAAACTTCAAACAATCCAGCAATCAAAAGATTAGTTGGTGCTGAAGGTGAATTAGGCGCAGCTTTTGGTTTAGATAACGAATGGAACTTAAGAATTATCAAACAAGTTGGTAATTACGGTGAAAGCTACAAAAGAAACATAGCAGACACTGGAATTCTACCTGACAGAGGTCCAAATGAATTATGGACTAAAGGTGGAATATTATACGTACCACCAGCAAGATAATTTAATTTCAAATTACTTAAAAAGGGCTAGATATTTCTAGCCCTTTTTTTTATTATAGATTCCGATGAACAACATTATAAAAAGATTTATACCTCAGATTTTAGCAATACTATTTGTTGTTCTTATTTTTGGGTTTTTAACCCTGAATGCTCAGACCAATATGGATAATAGAGGTATTGATTTTGGTTTTGATTTTTTATCACAAGAATCTTCATTTGATGTTCAGTTTTCTTTAATTGAATATAGTGGATCAGACTCATATGCCCGTGCTTTTCTAGTTGGACTTTTAAATACTTTGTTAGTTTCTTTTATTAGTATAATTATTTGCACAATATTAGGTGTTATAATTGGTGTAGCAAGATTATCATCTAATTACCTAATAAAAAACTCAGCCGCTTGGTACGTCGAGTTTTTTAGAAATATTCCATTACTGCTACAAATCTTCTTTTGGTATTACGCAGCTCTCAGAGCTTTACCTATGCCAGAGAAAGCCAATGCATGGTTTGGGGTAACTTACATGACAGTAAAAGGCTATTACATACCAGCAATGGTATGGGAAAATTTGAATGTATTTTTATATTGTGCTCTTGCAGCAATAATTTCAATCATTGTATTAAGGAATTACGCAAACAAATTAAGAGACACACAAGGTAAACAAATTCCAGTACTCCTTTATTCATTAGCTCTTTTAATTCTATTGCCTCTTTTGTCATTTTTATTTGGTGGAGTATCTTTAGGATTTGAAATACCTGAGCTCAAAAAATTATCAAAGATTTCTTATATTTATGAAGGTGGAATAAGTTTACCACCTGAATTAATAGCATTGGTTCTAGCACTATCTTTATACACTTCTACCTTTGTAGCAGAGTGTGTTAGAGCTGGTATCGAGGGAGTAAGCAAAGGCCAAAAAGAGGCTGCAGCATCTGTTGGTTTAAAACCTAATCAAGTTTTAAAATTAGTTATTATGCCTCAAGCTTTAAGAATTATTATACCACCAACAACAAACCAATATTTAAATTTAACTAAAAATTCATCCTTAGCTGCTGCTATTGCATACCCTGATTTAGTTCTTGTATTTGCAGGTACTGCTTTGATGCAGACAGGTAAGGCAATAGAAATTGTTTCTATAACAATGCTTACCTATTTAACGATTAGTCTTACTATTGCAGCAATAATGAATTGGTATAACAAAAAAATCGAAATTAAAGAAAAGTAATGCAAACAATAAATTTTTTAAAACCTAGCAGAGATAATATTAAAAACTATTCTATCATTGGATCTTTTTTAGTTTTAGTAAGCTTAATTGATGTCATATCAAATGCTTTTTTAAAAATAAATTTAACATCTTTTCTTCCTGGCTCCTTAACTACTTTGTTTCCATTAATCATAGGATTAATCGGATTAAATATGATGAGAATTGATTATTCTGGAAACAAAACATTAGATCTATTAAATAAAAATATAAATACAAATAATTTTAATGCTTTGTTAACTCTATTAATATTATTTTCAATTATTAAAGCTCTTCCCCAGTCTTTAAGTTGGATGATTTTAGACGCCACTATTTCAGGTGATTCAAAAGATGCTTGTACAGGTACGGGTGCTTGTTGGACATATATTAAAGTTTGGTTTCGAAGATTTATGTATGGAATGTATCCTAATGAATTTCATTGGAGGATTAATACTGCATTCATTTTAGTTATAGCGCTGGGCTTTGTTGGATACTTTATGAAAGAAAATTTGAAAAAATATCTAGCTTTATATTATGTAATTATTTACCCAGTAATTGCATATTTAGTTATCTACTATTTAATATCTGGTGGATCGTTTGGTCTCCAATGGGTTGAAACGGGTGCATGGGGAGGATTGTCACTTACTTTTATAGTTTCTTTTTTCTGTCTAATCTTCTGTTTTCCTTTAGGTATGATTTTTGCATTGGGAAGAAGATCTAATCTTCCTGCAATAAAATATATATCAATTTGTTATATTGAATTTTGGAGAGGTGTTCCATTGATTACAGTATTATTTATGTCATCTGTAATGTTTCCAATGTTTCTTCCTGAGGATTTTTTTATGGATAAATTAGTAAGAGTAATTATTGCAATTACATTGTTCGAGGCTGCTTACTGTGCTGAAGTTATTAGAGGAGGTTTACAATCACTACCTAGAGGTCAATATGATGCTGCTAAATCTTTAGGAATGGGATATTGGAAAATGCATATTTTTGTGATTTTACCACAAGCACTAAAATTAGTTATACCTGGAATAGCAAATACATTTTTAGCATTAGTTAAAGATACACCTTTAATCTTTGTAGTTGGTTTAGCTGAATTAGCAGGAATGCTTGCGTTAGCAAAAACAAATCCAAAATGGCTTGGCTTTGCTATGGAAGGATATATTTTTGCATCAATAATATTCTGGATTATATGCTATGCAATGAGTAAATATAGTTATAACTTAGAGGCGAAATATAAAACCGAGAGATAATAAATGTCTGATCCAATAATAAAAATTCAAAATATGAATAAGTGGTTTGGTGATTTTCAAGTTTTAAAAAATATAAATTTAGAAGTTGAAGCAAATAAAAAAATTGTTGTATGTGGTCCATCTGGTTCAGGAAAATCGACACTTATTAGATGTATTAATAGATTAGAAGAGCACCAAGAGGGAGATATAATTGTTGATGGAAATGAATTATCAGAAAAAACAAAAGATATTGAGAAAATAAGAGCTGAAGTTGGAATGGTTTTTCAACAATTTAATTTATTTCCACATCTTTCAATATTAGATAATTGTACACTTGCACCAATTTGGGTGAAAAAAATGCCAAAAAAAGAAGCTCAAGAACTAGCATTAGACCAACTTAAAAAAGTTCAGATAGATGATCAAGCAAACAAATTTCCTGGACAACTATCTGGAGGTCAACAACAGCGTTGTGCAATCGCTAGAGCATTGTGTATGCAGCCAAAAATTATGTTGTTTGATGAACCAACATCAGCATTAGATCCTGAAATGATTAAAGAGGTGCTTGATGCAATGGTTAGTCTTGCAAAAGGTGGAATGACTATGATTGTTGTGACACATGAGATGGGATTTGCTAAAGAAGTTGCTGATGAAGTGATTTTTATGGACGAAGGCATGATAATTGAGAAGGCTGAAACCAAAGAATTCTTTGCTAAACCAAAGAGTGACAGAACTAAGCTTTTTTTAAGCCAAATTCTTTAAAATAATTCTAAAGACTTCATAAAAAGTTACTTGACAGCTTTGGAATAAGTCAAAAAAACCATTTATTTTAAAAATTATTTTACTTGCATAAAGTTTTCTATTTAGATTAACTCTCATTAATATTTTATTTAAAGAGGGGTCTTGAATGGAAGAAAATTTTAACAAACATCTTGGCAATAAGCTAAAGCTAAGAAGGTTAGCACTAGGTTTAACTCAAACTAAAGTAGCAAAAGCTATAAACGTAACATTTCAACAAATTCAAAAGTATGAAAAAGGAACTAACGGCGTAAGTTCTATTAGATTGTTACAACTTTCAAATTACTTGAAAGTACCAATTAACTATTTCTTTGAGGATTTTTCAGAATATTTAGTAAATCTTGATAAATCAAAAGAGGGACACATGAATGTAAACTACAACTTTTTAGTTAAAGTTTATTCAGAATTAACCCAAGATCAAAAAACTAAGTTTGGAAAAAATTTACAAATAGCACAAATAAATACTTCTAAAGTTGTTTAGTTGATTTGGCTCCTCGGGCAGGACTCGAACCTGCGACCAATTGATTAACAGTCAACTGCTCTACCAACTGAGCTACCGAGGAATATTTTTCTCACAACTTACTTTTTTTAAAATTTATCTCAATACTTATTTTGGAGGCAACGCCCGGAATCGAACCGGGATACAAGGATTTGCAATCCTCTGCGTAACCATTCCGCCACGTTGCCATCAAATATAAAATATTTGGTAATCGACATTTGTATAATTCATTTTGATGATTAGTCTATAAATTTAGCAATGATTTTCATTATTGTTTATTAATTTGATTAATTTATAAAACAAATCAATGAGTTTTGATAAATATGAGCATAATAATGTAGAAAATAAAATCTATGATTATTGGGAAAAAAATGAATTATTTAAACCCAAAGAAAATTCAAAAAAATTCTCAATTGTAATTCCTCCGCCAAATGTAACTGGAAGCCTTCATATGGGTCATGCTTTAAATAACTCAATTCAAGATGTTTTAACTAGATTTCATAGAATGAATAATTATGAAACCTTATGGCAACCAGGAACAGATCACGCCGGAATTGCAACCCAAGCATTAGTTGAAAAAAAACTTGCTAAAGAAGGTATTAAAAAAAATGATTTAGGTAGAGAAAAATTTATTGAAAAAGTATGGGAATGGAAAAATGAGTATGGAGATATTATAATAAATCAACTGAAAAAACTTGGATGTTCATGTGATTGGTCGCGTAATGCTTTTACAATGGATGAGAATTTATCTAAATCAGTAATAAAAGTATTTGTTGATCTTTATAATAAAAAATTAATATACAAAGCAAAAAAACTTGTAAATTGGGATGTTGTTTTAAAAACAGCAATATCTGATTTAGAAGTTGATCAACGTGAAGTAAATTCTCAACTTTATTATATAAATTACCCTATAGAAAATTCTGATAAATTTATAACAATTGCAACAACAAGACCTGAAACTATGTTGGGAGATACTGCAATAGCTGTAAATCCTAAAGATGATAGATTTAAAAATTTAGTAGGGAAGTTTGTAATTATTCCTTTAGCAAATAGAAAAATAAAAATAATAACAGATGATTATGCCGATCCTGAACAAGGAACTGGTGCAGTTAAAATTACTCCAGCTCATGATTTTAATGACTATGACGTAAGTATAAGAAACAAGTTAGAAGTAATTAATATATTTACTCCTGATGGAAAAATAAATGACAATGCACCTGACCCATATAAAGGTTTAGATAGATTTGCTGCCAGAAAATTAATATTAGAACATCTTGAAGAAGGAAAATTTTTAGAAAAAATAGAAAAGTTAGTAAATAAAGTTCCTTATGGGGATAGATCTAATTCTATTATTGAACCTTATTTAACAGAGCAATGGTTTGTTGATGCAAAAACTTTAGCCATTAAAGCAAAAGAGGTAGTAAATAATGGTAAGACTAAATTTTTTCCTGAAAATTGGTCAAAAACTTATTTTCAATGGATGGATAACATTGAGCCTTGGTGTATTTCCCGTCAATTATGGTGGGGGCATCAAATTCCAGCATGGTACGGGCCTGATGGAAAAATATTTGTAGCTGAAAATGAAGACGAATGTAAAAAACAGGCAAAAGAATTCTATTCAAAAGATGTGGAATTAAAAAGAGATGAAGATGTTTTAGATACCTGGTTTTCATCAGGTCTATGGCCATTTGCGACTTTAGGTTGGCCAGAAAAAACACCAGAAGTTGAAAAATTTTATCCAACAAGCGTTCTTGTTACTGGTTTTGATATCATATTTTTTTGGGTTGCTAGAATGATTATGATGGGAACTGAGTTTTTAAAAGAAGAGCCTTTTAAAAATATATACGTTCACGCACTTGTTAGAGATGAAAAGGGTCAAAAAATGTCTAAATCAAAGGGCAATGTAATTGATCCTTTAGAACTCATTGAAAAATATAGTGCTGATGCTTTAAGATTTACTCTTTTGTCAATGGCATCACCTGGTCGTGATGTAAAATTGTCTGAAGACAGGGTTAAAGGTTATAGAAATTTCTTAAATAAAATTTGGAATGCTAATAATTTTTTAAGACAAAATGAATGCAATTTTAGTGATGTAAAAAAACCTGAAAATCTTAAATTAACAATTAATAAGTGGATATTGTCTGAACTTGTTAAAACTAAAAAAGAGACAGAAAACAGTTTAAAAAACTTTAGATTTGATGAAGCAGCGAAGAATATTTATCAATT
Source organism: uncultured Pelagibacteraceae bacterium (assembly GCA_902527265.1). Classification (GTDB taxonomy): domain Bacteria; phylum Pseudomonadota; class Alphaproteobacteria; order Pelagibacterales; family Pelagibacteraceae; genus Pelagibacter. Next base: position 7,840 of record CABZNY010000031.1, read on the forward strand.
TGTATGGCATTCATTTTGTGACTGGTATTTAGAGTTATCTAAAACTGTATTCAATTCTAATAATGAGGAAGATATTAAGGAGTTAAGACAAACATCAGCATATGTTTTTAAGGAAATTTTGATAATACTGCATCCTTTCATCCCATTTGTTACAGAGGAGATTTGGTTGAATAACAAATTAGATAAAAATGGAGGTGAATTTTTAATGCATGCTAATTGGCTAGAAGATGATTATCATGAAAAAAAATCATATGATGAGATAAATAATATTATAAATTTTATTACATCCATAAGATCATTTAAAAATGAATTAAATATAAGTCCTGGATCATTTATTGAAATTTCAACAGAAAATACAAACAAAGAATATAAAAACTTTTTATATTCTAATGAAAATATAATGAAAAAAAATGGAAGAATTAAAAATTTTCATGAAAAAGATTTAGACAAACCATCCGCAAGTATAGTCATAAGTGGTGAGTTATTTAAATTATATTTTGATGAAGATGTAGATTTAAATATGATCAAATCAACATTAGAAAAGAAAATTACAAAAATTAGTGAAGAGATGAAAAAAATTGATGTTAGATTATCAAATAAATCCTTTGTAGATCGTGCACCA
>CABZNY010000032.1 GCA_902527265.1 uncultured Pelagibacteraceae bacterium
TTTAATAAAGATAAAAAAAAATTTAATATATATTATGATGTCTATGTTAAACAAATTTCATACCTATTAAAATTATTAGGTATAAATGTTAATACGGTTCCAGTTCTAGACCTTAAAAGAAAAAATTTTCATAAGATTGTTGATGACAGATCTTTTTCAAGTAACAAAAAAATAGTATCAACAATGGGAGATATTTGTATCAATCATTTTCATAAAAATGGTGTTGCAACTGTAATGAAACACATTCCAGGACATGGTTTAGCTAAAGTCGACAGTCATAAAAATCTTCCTAAAATAACCAAAAATGAGGATTATTTAGTTAAAAACGACTTTTATACTTTTAAAAATAAGAAAGCATTGATCGCAATGACAGGCCATTTACTATTTCAAAAAATTGATCCACAAAATAATGTTACTCATTCAAAAAAAATTATTAGTTTAATAAGAAATAAAATAAAATTTAAAAATCTAATTTTAACAGACGATCTTTCTATGAAAGCTTTAAAAGATAAACTTGATGTTAGTGTAAAAAAATCTTTTTTAGCTGGTTGCAATTTAGCCTTACATTGCAATGGAAATTTAAGTGAAATGGTTACAGTCGCACAAAATTCACCAAAATTAGACAAATTTGTAATGAAAAAAACATCACAATTAATAAAAATTATAGGTTAGAGTGATTTAAGATGTCTGATGATTCTTTAGATTTTAATGTAAATTTAAATAATTTTAGTGGTTCGCTTGAGATCTTGCTTGATCTTGCTAAATCGCAAAAAGTTGATTTAGAAGAAATTTCTATTACAAAACTTGCTGATCAATTTCATCAATATTTAACAGAAAAAGAAAATTTAAATTTAGAAATAGCTTCTGAATATTTGTTAATGGCAACTTGGCTTACTTATTTAAAATCAAAATTATTACTTCCTGAAACCGATGAGGATGAGTTTAAGGCTTTTGAAGTTGCTGAGAAACTTAAACTACAACTAAAAAAATTAGAGTTAATTAGATTACTATCCTCTCAAATGTTAGATAGAAAAAGATTAGGTAGAGATGTTTTTATGCGTGGCTCTAAAAGTGGTGTAAAGTCGATATACGATAAAAAAGTTTCTTTAACATTATTTGAATTATTAAAAGCTTATTCCGGTATAGTGATGACTAAAGATTTTCATACTATGAACATACCTAAACTTCCTGTTTTTACGACTGAAGATGCTATTAAAAGAATAAAAGAGTTCTTTGGCACGCTCAATGATTGGAAAAATTTGTCTGAGTTGGTTCCCTCTGGATTTAACAAGTCTCCTAATTTAAAAAGAACGGGTAAAGCAGGAATTTTTGCTGGATCTTTAGAATTGGTCAAAGAAGGAAATATATCTCTAAAACAAAAAGAATTATTCGATGATATCTATGTTAAGGAAAATTAATGAACAAAATTAAAAAAAATAATATTGTAAGTTTTCCAACTAAACTCACCAATGTAGAAAGAGAGATTGAGGCTATTGTATTCGCTGCTGCTGAACCTCTTTCAATTGAAACAATAGAGTCTAAATTATCAAAACAAACTGATATTCAACAATCACTGGAAAAACTAAGAGATTTCTACTCAAATAGAGGTATTAATTTGATTTGTATATCTAATAAATGGTCATTTAGAACTGCAGTTAATTTATCTTCTTTAATGTCAGAACAAAAAACTGTTGAAAAAAAATTATCTAGAGCTGCAATAGAAACTCTTGCTATTATTGTATATCATCAACCGGTTACAAGGTCTGAAATTGAAGAGATAAGAGGTGTAGCTTTTGGAACTAATACTTTAGAAATTCTAATGGAATTAAATTGGGTTAAACATGAAGGTAGAAAAAATGTTCCTGGTAAACCAATACAATATGGAACCACAGATGAATTTTTAAGTCATTTTAATCTGCAAAAATTGTCAGATTTACCAACCGTGAATGAATTAGGTTCAGCAGGATTAATTGATACATCAAGTGTAGACGCATCAATATTTGGAACAGGCAAATTTTTTAAAGAAAAACAAGTCGATAAAAAGGAAAATATTTATTCTGATATCGATGAAATGTTAAGCAGTACCCTCAAATCTGACGAAACTTAAAAAATCACTTTTAATAAATCAATAATAAGGTTATAAATAATTTATGAGTATAGGATTTTGGCAAATAGCAATTGTAGTAATTTTAGTAGTGTTACTTTTTGGCAGAGGAAAAATCTCTAGTTTAATGGGTGATGTTGCTAAAGGGATCAAAAGTTTTAAAAAAGGTATGGCTACAGATGTTACTGATGAAGACCAAACTAAAAATATTTCAGAAAATCAAGACTCTAATAAAAAAGAATAACAAATGCCGTCAATTGGCTGGCTAGAAATACTAATCATAGTCTCAATAGCAATTATTGTGGTAGGTCCTAAAGATTTTCCTTACATGTTAAAAAAAATTGGTTCATGGATTGGTTCAGCCAAAAGATATGTTCGTGATGTTCAAGGACAAGTTAGTGATTTAACAAATGAAACTTTAAATACTGAAATAGAAGATAAACCTAAATCAGAAAATCAAGAGAAAAAAAAAGATGAGTAAAGATAAAGAGGGAAGTTTCATAAGTCATTTAACTGAATTAAGAAAAAGATTAATAAACTCATTTATATTTTTGGCAATTTTATTTGTTATTTGTTATTATTTTTCTGAGTACATTTATGGATTTTTAGTTGAACCATATGCAAATGCAGTAAAAGATGACGACACAAATAGAAGGTTAATATTTACCGCTCTTCAAGAAACATTTCTAACATACTTAAAGGTTTCTTTTTTTGCTGCTTTTTTTATTACAAGCCCATTTATACTAATCCAAATTTGGAAATTTATAGCACCCGGACTTTATAATCATGAAAAGAAAGCTATAATGCCTTACTTAGTGGTAACTCCAATTCTATTCTTGCTTGGAGGAATGTTGGTTTATTATCTAATAATGCCTTTAGCTATAAAGTTTTTTTTATCCTTCGAGAGCTTAGGGGCAGCCACAAATTTGCCAATTCAATTAGAAGCTAAAGTAAACGAATATTTATCATTAGTAATGAAGCTTATTTTTGCATTTGGATTAAGTTTTCAATTACCAGTAGTATTAAGTTTATTAGCTAGAATTGGTTTAGTGAATTCAACATTTTTAAAAGAGAGAAGAAAATATGTTGTTGTAATTATATTCGCAGCAGCAGCTATATTAACGCCACCAGATCCAATCACACAAATTGGTTTAGGTATACCTTTATTAATTTTATATGAATTATCAATAATATCAGTAGGAATAATTGAAAAGAAAGCAGCAGAAAAAAATGCACAATATTAAAGATATTAGAAAAGACTTTGAAAATTTTAAGGATAAACTTAAAAATCGAAACATTGATGTAAGTTTTGATAACATATTAAGTTTAGATGAGGAAAACAGAAAGCTTATTCAAGAAAAAGAAAAGTTTGAAATGGAAAAAAAGACTATTTCAAAATCGAAAGACCAAAGTTTATTTGAAAAATCAAAAGAGCTTTCTTTAAAAATTGAAGAAATTAATAAAAATCAAATAAAATTACAGAGCCAGATTACTGATATTTTATCCTCTATTCCAAATATACCTCTAAGCGATGTCCCAGTTGGACAAGATGAAAATTCTAACAAAGAAATTGAAAAAAAAGGTGAAATTAAAAAATTTAATTTTAAGCCTAAATCTCATTATGAACTAGGAGATAAATTAAATATGCTTGATTTTGACTTAGCAACGAAAACTACTGGTTCTAGATTTGTATTTGTTAAAAAAGAATTAGCTCAATTAGAAAGAGCAATATCGAGTTTTATGATTGATACACATACTCAAAAAAATGGTTATACAGAAATATCACCTCCATTAATTGCAACTGCTGAAACAATGTTTGGTACTGGACAATTGCCAAAATTTGAAAATGATCAATTTGAAATTAAATTAGACGAAGGTGAAGAAAGAAAGTATTTAATACCAACTGCTGAAGTAATTTTGACAAATATTGTAAAAAATCAAATTTTAGAAAAGAATGAATTACCAATTAGAGTAGTCGCATCAACACCATGTTTTAGAAAAGAAGCGGGTAGTTATGGTAAGGATACTAAAGGCATGATCAGACAACATCAGTTTTATAAAGTGGAACTAGTAAGTATTGTAGAAAACGATAAATGTTCAGAGGAGTTAGAAAGAATGTCTAACTCTGCTACAATGATATTGGATGCGTTAAAACTTCCTTATAGAAAAATTGTTTTATGTACTGGTGATATGGGTTTTAGTGCAGAAAAAACTTATGATATTGAAGTATGGCTTCCATCTGAAAATAAGTATAGAGAGATTTCAAGCTGTTCATCTTGTGGTTCATTCCAAGCAAGGAGAATGAAAGCTAGATATAAAGGACAAAACAATTCAAAAGAATTTGTTGGCACACTGAATGGGAGTGGATTAGCAGTGGGTAGAACTATGATTGCTATTATGGAAAATTATCAAACTGAAGATGGATCTATTTTGATACCTGATGTTCTTAAGCCATATATGACAAATATAGATAAAATTTCTATCAATTAAGAGTTGAGTTTGAATAATAGATAGGATAAATAGCCTTAACTTAATAGGATACGTTATGGATGCTGGAATTGGACAATTTATACCATTAGTTTTAATTTTTGTTATTTTCTATTTTTTTCTAATTAGACCTCAACAGAAAAAAGTAAAAGATCACAAAGCCATGGTTGAGGCTCTTAAAAGAGGAGATAAAGTCATAACCTCTGGAGGAATAGTTGGTACCGTTGAAAGAATAATTGATAACGAAAAAGTTGAGGTAAAAATTTCTGATAATGTGAATGTTGAAGTTGTCAGAGCAACTGGAATTCAAGGTTTAGTAAGTTCTACAGAACCAAAAAAATAACATCATAAAAAAGTGTTATACTTTTCAAAATTACGAATAATTTCAGTAATTGTTTTTACAGTTATTTTTTCTTATTTCGCTTTTTCAAATTTTATTAAATTTGACGATAAATTTTTTTCAAAAAATATAAATTTAGGTTTAGACTTACAGGGTGGATCTTACTTACTTCTTGAGATAGATAATCGACCAGTAATTACTCAAAAATTACAGGCAAAAATAATTGAATTAAAGAGATATTTTAAAGAAAAGCAAATAACTCTTAAAAATTTTTCACTCAAAGGTGATACAATTTTATTTGAAACAACAGATAATGAAATTGAAAATGTCAAAAATATTTTAAATGATAAAGAAAGTGATGTTAATACTTATTATCCAACATACAAATCTCATGAATTTGATGTTCTAGAAGATGGAAATCTTTTCTCATTAAATTATTCTAGATATGGTTTAGTCTTATTAAAAAATTCTTCATTAGATCAGGCAATTGAAATTGTAAGAAGAAGAGTTGATGAAGTTGGAACAAATGAGCCTAATATTTTAAAAAGAGGAAATGATAGAATATTAGTTGAATTACCTGGCCTAGATGATCCAAATAGAATTAAGTCTTTACTTGGAAAAACAGCTAATCTCACTTTTCAATTTATTTCTCAAAATAATGAAGAGTCTTTTGGAACTGAAAAATTATCTTTTGAAGATGGTTCCAGAGACGCAATTGTAAGTAAAAGAATAATTTTAAGTGGTGATAACTTAGTTGATGCAAAGCCAACAATGAATTCTCAAACAAATGAAACAGTAGTTTCTTTTAGCTTAGATAGAGTAGGTGCCAAAAAATTTGGTAAAGCAACGAGCACTGGCGTTGGCAAACAATTGGCAATAGTTTTAGATGGTAAAATAATTAGTGCTCCTTCGGTTAGAGAACCTATAATTGGTGGATCTGGACAAATCTCAGGTGACTTTACTTTTCAATCTGCAACAGATCTTGCATTGCTACTTAGATCTGGAGCTCTGCCTGCACCTTTAAATATAATCGAAGAAAGAACAGTTGGACCGGACTTAGGCCAAGACTCAATAGACGCTGGTATTTTATCTTTATTTATAGGTTTCTTGCTAGTGATTTTATTTATGATTTATAAGTATAGAGCATTTGGACTAATTGCTAATTTAGCTCTTGTATCAAATCTCTTTTTGCTAATTGGTATTCTAACTTTGTTTGAAGCAACATTAACCTTACCTGGAATTGCAGGTATTATTTTAACAGTTGGTATGGCTGTAGATGCAAATGTTTTGATTTTCGAACGTATAAAAGAAGAGACTAAAAATGAAAAAAATCCAATAATAGCTTTTGATGCTGGATATACAAAATCAAGAACAACTATTTTAGATGCAAACATTACAACTCTAATTGCAGCATTCATTTTGTTTTTTATGGGATCAGGACCTGTAAAAGGTTTTTCAGTAACTTTAGGTGTTGGAATTTTGACCACTTTGTTTTCAGTTTATTTCATAGCAAGATTGTTAACTTCTTTGTATGTAGTCAAAAATAAAGATAAGGAGCAGTTACTTTAAATGAGTAATATTTCTTTTAATAAGTTCTATAGAAAATTTAATATATTATCACTTATCCTAATAGTGATTTCATTAGTATTTTTAATTTTTAAAGGTTTAAATTATGGTGTTGATTTCAAAGGTGGTACTTTAATTGAATTAAGAACTACAGATAAAACGAATAATATTAGTCTTATTAGAGATAGCTTTAATCAAATGAATTTAGGTGATGTATCTGTCAAAAAATTTGGCAATGAAACAGACTTTATTGTTAAGTTTGAAAAGCAAAATTCAAATGATCCTGAATTTATTAAAAATATTCAAAATAAATTATCAAGCTCTATTGGCGAAGTCGACTTTAGAAGAGTAGAAAATGTTGGTCCTAAAGTAAGCTCAGAACTCTTAAAATCTGGAATTATTGCTATAAGTTTATCGCTTGCAGCAATGCTATTGTATATTTGGATAAGATTTGAATGGCAGTTTAGCTTAGGAGCTATTTTAGCTATATTTCATGATGTTATAATTACATTAGGTATATTTTCTATTTTCTCACTTGAAATAAACCTTTCAATCGTTGCAGCTGTTTTAACTATTGTTGGTTATTCAATGAATGACACAGTTGTTATATTCGATAGGGTAAGAGAAAATTTAAGAAAGTATTCTGATATTAAAATTTTTGACTTAACTAATATTTCAATTAATGAAACTTTATCTAGAACAATAATTACATCTGTAACTACATTGTTAGCTCTTTTTTCAATATACTTATTTGGTGGTGAAATACTAAAAGGCTTTTCTTTAGCAATGATATTAGGAGTCGTGTTTGGAACTTACTCTTCAATATATATCGCAAATCCTATTTTAGTTGCACTGAATGTCAGCCAAAGAACAATAGTTAAAGAAGAAAAAGATTAATATAGGTTTTGAGCTATTACCATCGTCAGAAGCATTGGTAAAGATAGAAGTGTATTTGTTCTAGAAAACAGCATCGCTGTTTTTGCAGATTTAGCTTTAACATCTGCTTCAACCTCAATAATACCTAAAGCTTTTTTTTGATTTGGCCATATTACAAACCAAACATTAAATGCCATTATTATTCCTAACCACATTCCAATTCCTATAGCAGTTGCTTTACCACCACCTGATCCAATTCCTAATGTCATAGCTTGATGAACATAACCGTTAAAATAAGCTAAGATTAGTCCTGATATGACTGTAACTAAAGCTGCCCATCTAAACCAAAAAAGAGCTGCTGGAGCTATAACTTTTCCAATCGCTGGTTTTTGTTCGTCAGGTATTTTAGCCATGTTTGGTATCTGAACAAAATTAAAATACCAAAGTAAACCTATCCACATAATTGCAACAATGACATGTATATATCTAAATAACCAACTCCAAAAAACTACGTCAATATCAAAACCACCATTTCCAAAGTATAAACCTACAAATAGTAAAATGGATAATGCTAAAGAGATATGAACTGTTTTAGATAATGATTGAAGAATCGAAGTCATAATATTTGTAATTTATAACATTTTTAATAAAAATTTAAGCAGTTTTTTTGAACTTATTGTCCAACATTGGTTTCAAAAATTTTCCTGTATAACTATCTTTTACATTAATAATTTCCTCAGGTTTACCTTCAGCTATG
>CABZNY010000033.1:0-2500 GCA_902527265.1 uncultured Pelagibacteraceae bacterium
AATTGTTTCAAAATTTTTATATTAGATAGATCAGACGAATGTATTTTTATTCCATCTAAATTTGATTTAATGGCAAATTTTAATGCATCTACTCCAAATACGTCTGCATATATTTTTTTTACATACTTTCTGTTTTTTAAAGTTTTAAAAATATGACCCCAAATTTTTTTTGAAAATGATTGTTTTTTAAAATGATTGTACCTATGATGACTTTTGCTTAGAAACTCATGTGGAAAGTAGATTTGATACTTAATTGCATGAGCGTTTGCTTTAGCTGCTGCTAGTCCTAATTCTAGAGCATTTTTATGATTACCCTGATGTGCATTTGCTATTTCAGCAATTACTTCTATGCTCATTCTATTTTTTTCCATTTATATGTTTCTTTAAATGGACATTTTTTACATATTGGTATTTGATCTGCTCTATTTTTGATATGGGCATCTCTTACAGTATTAATATCTTTGCCATACCAAATATCTTTTAAAACTTTAACCTTTTTTTCTGGTTCATTATTTTTTGTAGGAAGACTTAAATTCATCATTTGGAAACCTTTATTTTTTTTGTCTGCTTTTTCTTTTACTGATTTATACTCTTTTAAACCGTTTTCTATTCCAAGCTTGTCCAAATAACCAACTGTATGAGTTGCACCCCAATCATAACAACACATGCCAACTTTTCCGTCATAAGTAGTTAAAACTCTTTGAAATGGTTGTTCGCATGGAAGTCTACCTTCGGAAATATAAATATTGTTCTTAGAATCTTTTAACAATACTGCATCTTTACCATATTTTTCAATTAAATCTTTTTTTTGATTTTTTATAAGTTTTGCAAAATTTTGATCTAAATCAGTTAGATCACCACCTCTTTCGGTGTATTGTTTTACAGAAACATCATCAACTATGTCCTTAAACAATTTATAATATTCATCTTGAACTTTTCTAGTTTTGTCGGTTAGTATCATTTGTATTTTAGTTCTTGGAAATGGGGAGCCAGTATCACTTCTGATTTTATTAAATTTTGTTATATTTTTTAAAATTGTTTCAAAATTATTTTTTTTAAATCTTCCAGGTCTCATTTTTTCGTACGTTTCTTTATTTCCACCATCAAATGAATAAATCATTAAATCTAGCCCGCTGTTAATGAGTTCTTTTGATTTTTTTTCATCTAAAACAGTCGCATTAGTGTTAATAATAGTTTCTAAGACTCCTTTTTTTTTTGCATATTTAATAATTGTGCCTAATGATGGGTTTAAGAGTGGCTCACCTCTCCAATTAAATTTCATTGATGGTACTTTTAGTTCGGCTGCTTGATCAATTAATTTGAATGCTAATTGTTTACTCATTATTTTATCAGGTGTAGCAACATATTGCCTATAACAAAATGGACATGCCAAATCACAAACAGAGGCAACTTCAATATCAAAACATAACGGTTTAAAATCTCTATTTTTTTGTTCGTCAACATTATTAAAGTTTCTGAATGCATTTTTAGGTTGATTGTGCCATTTTTCACGATATTCAATATATTTATATTTAAAAATTTTTAGTATTTTTTGTTTTTGTGTTTCTGACTTTCCTTGAGTTTCAAATATAAATGCTTTGTTTAAATGCATATTTTGTGTCATCCACTTTATTTTTTCTTTCTCACCTCCAGAAAGATTTTCTATTGCTAATTTTCTAGTTGAGCTTTTGACTTGATCGGATTGAAAATCACATCCTATTCCAATAATTTTATTCTGATTTTTAGGCATTTTGTAATGTTATTTTTTCAAAAGCTCTAATTTTTTTTTTTATTTTTTTTCCTACTAGCTTACTATAATCTCTAGCATCAACACCATGATTTGGTCTTAAACAGATTAGGTCTTCAAATTTAATTATATGTCCTTTATTAAGATCCTTATTAAAATAAATAGCCCTTCTAAATGATTTTACATGTCCAGATATTTTTTCATTTTTTGTTGGTTTCTTATAATTATCACCCATGAATTTTCTCAATCTTTTAATGTCGTTAATTAAGTTTATTGTTTCATTTGATGTTAAAGAAATTTTATGATCTCTAAATTTTTTGTATTTTCTAGTATCTGTGAAATGAAATTCCATTACATCTGCACCCTTAATATATGCCGCTCGTAATGCAAGACTTCCAAGCGAATGATCTGAATATCCAACTGTCATTCTTGTCTGATTTCTAATAGTTTCTAAACAATTCAGATTAATTTCATTATCATTAGTAGGGTAAGTTGAGGTACACTGTAAAATTGCCAAATTTTTTTTATTTTTGTATATAGAGTTCTGTTTTTGAATAAATTTAATTGTTTTTTTGATTTCAGATATATTTGATAAACCAGTAGATAATATTATTGGCTTTCCTCTTAAAGCAAATTCTTTTATAATAGGGTATGCTGTTAAATCACCCGAGCCAATTTTATAATAATCAAGATATTTATCTATCCATTTTAACATGTCTAAATCCCAAACTGAGGCAAGATATTTTAAACCAT
>CABZNY010000033.1:5000-7953 GCA_902527265.1 uncultured Pelagibacteraceae bacterium
AAGTCATCCAAAGACTTTTCAACGTCAACTGGTTCGGTCCTCCAGCAAGTGTTACCTTGCATTCAACCTGCTCATGGTAAGCTCATTCGTTTTCGGGTCTAATTCATAAAACTAATCGCCCTATTAAGACTTGCTTTCGCTACGCCTACACCTAGATGGCTTAAGCTTGCTTTATAAATTAAGTCACTGACCCATTATACAAAAGGTACGCCGTCACTCTAAAAAGAGCTTCGACTGATTGTAGGCATGCGGTTTCAGGTTCTATTTCACTCCCCTAATAGGGGTTCTTTTCACCTTTCCCTCACGGTACTAGTTCACTATCGGTCACTGAAGAGTATTTAGGCTTAGAGGGTGGTCCCCCTATATTCGAGCAGGATTTCACGTGTCCCGCTTTACTCAAGAAATTTGTCAAACATTACTCATACGGGACTATCACCCTCTGTGGTTAGCTTTTCCAAACTATTCAAATTTTTTTAACAAATCTACTGGCCTAATCCGGTTTCGCTCGCCACTACTAACGGAATCTCAATTGATTTCTTTTCCTCCGGTTACTTAGATGTTTCAGTTCTCCGGGTTGTCTCTTTAAACCTATGTATTCAGTTTAAAGTACCACATAAAGTGGTAGGTTTCCCCATTCGGAAATTTACGGATCAAAACTTGCATACAGCTCCCCGTAACTTATCGCAGTATACCACGTCCTTCATCGGCTTTCAGTGCCAAGGCATCCGCCACACGCCCTTAAACGCTTGATTTATGCACAGAAAAAAATTCTGTGTTGAATCAAATTTTTTAAAAAAATATTCATCTTTTCGAATATTTATTGATTGTTCAAATAACTTAAATGAACAATCGGATATAGATATTGATAATATAAAATAATTTACGATTTAAATAACTAAGTGTTTCTTGGTGGAGGATAGCGGGATCGAACCGCTGACCTCCTGAATGCAAATCAGGCGCTCTCCCAGCTGAGCTAATCCCCCAGAAATTGGTGGGCCGAGAAAGACTCGAACTTTCGACCCCACCCTTATCAAGGGTGTGCTCTAACCAACTGAGCTACCGGCCCCTTTTGTGCAAAAGGAGAAACACAATTTTAAAAAGAGAAATGAGGACGGTCAACATTAACCTGTTATATTATTTAGATTAAGAAATAATCCTTAATCATCCTTAGAAAGGAGGTAATCCAGCCGCAGGTTCCCCTACGGCTACCTTGTTACGACTTCACCCCAGTCGCTGACTATACCGTAGTCAAGGGTTTAAAACCTTGCCTTAAGGTAGAACCAACTCCCATGGTGTGACGGGCGGTGTGTACAAGACCCGGGAACGTATTCACCGCGGCGCGCTGATCCGCGATTACTAGTAATTCCAGCTTCATGTACTCGAGTTGCAGAGTACAATCCGAACTGAGGCATCTTTTTAGGATTTGCTTGATGTCGCCATCTTGCTTCCTATTGTAAATGCCATTGTAGCACGTGTGTAGCCCAACACGTAAGGGCCATGAGGACTTGACGTCATCCCCACCTTCCTCCAGCTTATCACTGGCAGTTCTTTCAGAGTGCCCAACTAAATGATGGCAACTAAAAGTGAGGGTTGCGCTCGTTGCGGGACTTAACCCAACATCTCACGACACGAGCTGACGACAGCCATGCAGCACCTGTGTTTCGTCCGGCCGAACCGAAAACTCTAATCTCTTAGAGTCGCGACGAACATGTCAAGTGTTGGTAAGGTTCTGCGCGTATCTTCGAATTAAACCACATGCTCCACTACTTGTGCGGGTCCCCGTCAATTCATTTGAGTTTTAACCTTGCGGTCGTACTCCCCAGGCGGTGTGTTTAATGCTTTCGCTGCGACACTGAAAATAAATTTCCAACGTCTAACACACATCGTTTACGGCATGGACTACGAGGGTATCTAATCCTCTTCGCTACCCATGCTTTCGTTCCTCAGTGTCAGTAATGATCCAGAAAGCTGCCTTCGCAATTGGTATTCTTTCTAATATCTACGAATTTCACCTCTACACTAGAAATTCTGCTTTCCTCTATCATACTCTAGCTAAAAAGTTTTGATGGCAGTTCCAGAGTTAAGCTCTGGGATTTCACCACCAACTTTTTTAACCACCTACGAACTCTTTAAGCCCAGTAATTCCGAACTACGCTAGGTCCCTTCGTATTACCGCGGCTGCTGGCACGAAGTTAGCCGGACCTTCTTATTCGGGTACAGTCATTTTCTTCCCCGACGAAAGAGCTTTACAACCCAAAGGCCTTCTTCACTCACGCGGCATCGCTGCATCAGAGTTTCCTCCATTGTGCAATATTCCCTACTGCTGCCTCCCGTAGGAGTTTGGGCCGTGTCTCAGTCCCAATGTGGCTGATCATCCTCTCAGATCAGCTATAGATCAAAGTCTTGGTAGGCCATTACCCCACCAACAAACTAATCAAGTGCAGGCTCATCCTTCGGCGCATAAAGCTTTCTCCGTAAAGACTTATGAGGTATTAGCACAAGTTTCCTCGTGTTATTCCTCACCAAAGGGAAGATACCTACATGTTACTCACCCGTCTGCCACTAAGTATTGCTACTTCGTTCGACTTGCATGTATAAGGCGTGCCGCCAGCGTACGTTCTGAGCCATGATCAAACTCTCAAGTTTAAAAACGGCGCACACTAGCTTCTATACAAATACTAAGAATAATATTTGTATAATGTTGAAGTGTGTACGACAAATTTTGGTAACCTTAACCGTCCACACTTCTCTTCTTAAAATATTAACAATTCAAATAGCTAATTGAGCTATTAAGCCCAATAAATAACATTTTTTATATGTTGAGTGTGACGCTTATATTGGAAATAATTTATAAATCAAGTTTTTAGATAAACAAAAAATGTGGTAAAAAGTCATAAAAATCAGCATTTTTAATACATCTGTCTAACAATGTTAACAAAAACTAAGAGAAAAA
>CABZNY010000034.1 GCA_902527265.1 uncultured Pelagibacteraceae bacterium
CAATTTCAACATCATTACCTATTTCTGAGTGACCTACATCTATTCTGCATAATGCAATATTTTTATTTAATGTCGGAGAAATACATCCACTAGTTATAATTCCAACCTGAGATCTTCCAATATGAACACAGTCTCCATGATTTGCTATTTCTTTACCTATTAACTCTAGCCCTACTAGTTTTTTCTGAGGATTTTCTTTTCTCTTAATTAAATTTTCTCTTCCAATAAAATCCTCTGTTTTAGATTTTAAAGGAACAGAGAAACCAATTCCAGCTTCAAATGGATCTTGTTGCCCGTCGAATTCATTACCAAATAAAATTAAACCAGCTTCAATTCTTAAAAGATCTAAAGCCGCAAAGCCAGCTGGTATCAAACCTTCATCTTTTCCTGCCTCCATAACCTTGTCCCAAACTATAGTAGCATCACTTGGATGGCACCAAATTTCAAAACCAAGTTCACCTGTGTAACCTGTTCTTGAAACAATTAATGGTATTCCGTTTAATTCTTCCAATCGACAAATTGTAAATCTAAACCATTCTAATTCAGATACAGAAGGTTGGGTAGGTGGAGTGAAAATTATTTTTTCTAAAATTTTTCTACTTTTAGGACCCTGTAATGATAAATTATTTATTTGGTCAGTAGAATTTTTGATATGAACTTTATAATTTTTTTTCTTCGCTTGTTCTTTAAGCCACTCACCTCCATATTCATCACCACAAACCCATCTAAAACCATGATCACTAAGTTTTAATAACGTTCCATCATCAAACATGGTTCCATTTTCATAACACATTGCTGAGTAAACAATTTGACCAACTGAAAGTTTTTTTACATTTCGTGTTAATGTATAATTCATTAATTCTTCAGCATCTGGCCCAAGAATTTCAAATTTTCTCAATGAAGATAAATCAATTAGGACGGCGTCTTCTCTGCATGCATTGTATTCATTAATAACACCATGTTTTGTATAATCATTTGGTAACCAAAAACCTCTAGCATCGACAAAGTTTCTAGTTAATTTTGAGGTTCTTTCATAGAAGCCTGTATTTCTTGTAAGTTTATTTTCTGAGTCTGTTTTCATTCTAAAGCCATATGATTTAGTAAATTCTTTACTTTTTTCATAAGTTCTAACAAAAATATCGGTAGGGTTCCATCCATTACAGCTATCAATATCACTAGGGCATGCGGTAGTTCCACATGTTAAATCTTTTAAAGCTTTAAAAATAACGTAATCACCAGGTCTCGCGTAAGACTCATCAGATGTAACAGAATTTTGACCTCCCGAAGATGTATTAAAGAAAAGATTAATTGCATGCCAACCTTTTTTTTCTTCTACGCCATATTTTTTCATTGAGACATTTAAATTGTCAGAGCAATTTGCATGACCAAAATATCCTGAATCTTCGTAATACTTTGAGGTACAAGCTAAATTAAATGTATCATGAATACCTACTGTATCTCTTACAACTTCTACCAACGGTTCATGATCAGTATCATAGAATTTTGAGAATAAACCAGGACCAGGAAAAGTATTTCCCATAAAAGTTCTAGTCGTTTGCCAGTCAAGACCTCTTTCTATACCTTTTTCTAATTTAGCTGTGTCGTATGCAACAAAATCTGAACATTGTCTTCCCGTTGGCGTTATTATTTGAATATAGTCCCCAGCCTTAACTTGATATCCCGTTGCAGTTTTTCTATCTATATTTACTTCATAGTCAGGATCGTAAATTGGGTCAGGGATTATTGAAAATTCTTTTTCAGAATTTTCAATTTTAGCTCTTTTAACCAATATAGTTAAATCTGAAGGTGGATTTTGATCATGAACAATCATGTCGTTTCCTGGAGCAGCAAAGATGCAATAACAGTTATCCTTCGAAGTAAGAATTATTTCTTCTCCTGCAGAAGTGTTTTTATCAAAAATTACCGACGAAGTGGCTTTATCAATTTGTAAATTTCTTTTTTTTAATTGCAGCAAAGCTTGCATAGAACTCTCTTCTTTTTTAAAAAGTATTTTTTTTATTTCTGATGAATTTTTATTTTCTTTTAAATTTAAAATTCCCAATTCTGATTTTCCATGTCTATCGAAAATGTTTATTTCGCAAATTTGATTTCCCTCATTATTTACAATTTTAATTTCATCTTCAGGAAATATTTGAATACCAGTAATTCCACCTGCATTGACCACATATCTTTCAACTCCAGGTGGTAATACGTTTAAACCAGGTTCTTTAATACTTAAACTTGTTTGCATTTTTAAAAAATATTTAAAAATTATACAAAAGTATAATCAAATTTATATATAAATTTTATATATACATTTGTATCTATTTTGCTAGTTGACTGTAACTTTAATAGAGGGGATACTTTACTCACTTAATATTAAGGAAAGGGAAATAATGAAAAAAATAATATCTCTATTATCAGCTATGGTGATATCTCTTGTAAGTTTTGCAGGGATTTCAAACGCAGCAGATAGTAAAAAACCAATTGTTATCCCAACTCATAACTGGTCAAGCCAAATTGTAATGGCTTACGTAATTGGCGGAATTTTTGAAAGTATGGGGAACAATGTAAAATATGTAAATGCTGACTCACAAGCAGTTTATGAATCAATTAGAATCGGTGACGTAACTATATCTCATGAAGTATGGGAATCTGCATTCGGAAAATCATTCACAACTGCTTTAGATAAAGGTGGTTTATTAGATATGGGTGATCACGAAGCTAGAACTCTTGAGGATATGGGATATCCAAATTGGGTTGTAGAAAAAGGCTTATGCCCAGGTCTACCAGACTGGACAGCATTAAAGAATCCTGATTGTGCGAAAAATTTCACAACACCTGATTCACCAGATGGAAAAGGTAGAATGTTAGAAGGACCACAAACATGGCATGGAGATTTAATACCACAAAGAGTTGATGCTCTAGGATTAGGAGATCTATGGTGGGTTAAATTTGCTGGAAGTGCAGATGCACTTTGGGCAGAGTTAGCTGCAGCTAAAAAAGAAGGAAGAGGAACTATCATATTTAACTGGACACCAAACTTTACAGATGGTGCTGGTTTTACATTTATCGACTTCCCTCCATACACAGCTGGTTGTAGACCAGAAGATGGTGGAGATGGAAAGTGTGGTTCTCCGGATGGTTATTTGAAAAAAGCAGCACATGAAGATTTTCCAAAAACTCATCCAGCAGCTGCAAAAACGTTTAAAAAAATGTCATTCTCTACAAGTCAAATTGGGGCAATGGCAGCTTTAGTTGATGTCGACAAAATGACTCACGAAGATGCAGCAAAAAAATGGTTAGCTGACAATAAGAGTGTGTGGGAAGAATTTACACACGATCATTAAGGTTAATTTAATAAATTTAAGATCTCTCCCAATTTTATTGGGGGAGATTTTTTTTATCACCTCAAATAATTAATGGTAAAAGTATTTTATTTAATATTATTAAACTTTTTTGTATTTAATTTTGCTTATGCAAAAGACATAAGTATTAGTGAAAATTTAAATTTAGAGTTTACATGTGAGTTAGAAAAAAAAATTGTTAAGAATTCAGAGTATAATTATAAAACTTTTCTAGCAGACGATCTAAATTTTAAAAATTTAGATTCATTTCAAATATATTCAAATAAACCAAGCACATTAATGGTAAATGGATTATCAAAATTTTTCTCTCAAAATTCAAATTTTGATGTCAAAATAGTAAATAAAGACGTAGTTTTGTTTAAAGCCTTTAACAATGATAAAACGTATTCAGAATCTGCAATAATTACAAGAAAATCAGGTGAATTAATTCACGAAATTACAAAAAATATAAATACAGAAAGTTCAGAAAAAGATATTTCAATTTATATCTGTAAGAATAAATCAAAAAATGCCTAATTTTTTTTTAAGAAATTTTGTGTAATATATTTCCATGAAAAAGCTTATATTTTTTATACTTTTTTCGTCATTAATCACTTCTTTAGCATTAGCAAGAAGTACAGGATGTAAACAGGGAAATTGTGACAATGGTTATGGTAAGTGGGTTTACACAGATAAAACAACTTATGAAGGCGAATGGGTAGCTACGAAAAAACATGGCCAAGGAACTGAAACATGGCCGAATGGATATATTTACAAAGGTGAATTTAAAGAAAGTCAGTGGAACGGTATAGGAATTTTATTTTTTCCTGATGGTTCAACCTACGAAGGTGAATGGGCCAATGGTTTTATGAACGGGGAAGGTACTTTTACTTGGTCAGACGGTAAACAAAAAAAAGGTATTTGGAAAAATGGAAGTTTCCAAGAATAGTTTTAAAACATTGTCAGAACCAGTTAGGCAATTTAGTGGATTAGTTGGTATAATTATTCTTATCTTTATAACTTTTTTTGTTTTAAATAATATTTTTGGTGAAGGTGATGAACTGGTTGCTAAAATGAAAATAGAAGAAGAAAGAATAGCTGAAGAAAGAAAACTTAATAAGCTAATTTCCAGTCTCCCGTCAGGAGTTTTGGTTTCGTTTGATGGCACTGATAATTTTAAATTGTCTGACGAATTATATAAGGCTGTATGCAAGGCAACTAAACTTATACCTCAACGAGCAATTATGGGTGCGAATTTTCTAAACTTTAGAGCTCATGAAATTTATACAATTAATGGAAATAAAATAGATGAAACATTTGTAAAATGGGACGATGAAAAAAATAAATGTTTTGCAGGTTTTGTTGTAAGTGGAAATAATGTTGGTGTGGATGAAACTGTAACAGTAAGTGGAGAAGCTTTGAGTTTTTTAAGTACAGGTATTGATACAAGAGTTTATTTTATTAAAAATTTTTAAGGAGGAAATGTAACAAATTATAGAGATTTTATTTTATCTTAAATTCGTATAACCTTAATATTATTTATGTCTGAACCAGTAATTAAATGCCAATCTGTTTATAAAATCTTTGGAGCAAACGCTGAAAGAATGCTTAAAGAAGCAAATGGTAATGTTGATGCAAAAACATTTCAAGAAAATGGATGTATTGTAGGAGTTAACAATGCCTCTTTTGAGGTATCTAAAGGTGAAATGTTAGTTGTAATGGGTTTATCAGGATCAGGTAAGTCAACACTATTAAGGTGTATATCTAGATTAACAGACGCAACTGGAGGAAAAATTTTTATTGAAGGTCAAGACTTACTTAATTTAAATAACAAGGAACTTATTGATTTAAGAAGAAATAAAATGGGAATGGTTTTTCAAAGTTTTGCGCTACTTCCACATAAAACAGTTTTAGAAAATATTGCTTTTCCTCTTCAAATTAAGGGTATTAAAACTGAAGAAAGTATTAATAAAGCAATGGATATGGTCAAACTTGTTGGTCTCGATGGAAGAGAAAATTATTTTCCAAGAGAGTTATCTGGAGGACAACAACAAAGGGTAGGAATTGCAAGATCATTGGCAGTTGAGCCAGATATATGGTTCTTAGACGAACCTTTCTCTGCATTGGATCCTCTTATAAGGAAAGAAATGCAAGATGAATTTTTAAGACTTCAAGAAAAATTACAAAAAACTATTATGTTTATTACTCATGATTTTGATGAAGCCTTAAAACTTGCTGATCGAATTGCAATTATGAAAGATGGAATAATTGAGCAATTAGACACACCTGCGAACATTGTTTTAAAACCAGCTACGGAATATGTAAGAAAATTTACAGAAGAAGTCCCAAGGGAAAAAGTTTTATTAATCAAAGATGTAATGGATGAAATAACCTCTGATGACATGGGTGATATAAAAGTTTTAAGAGACGAGATTATTGAAAATGTTGCTGAAAAAATATTGACACAAGAAAAAACAGTAGCAGTTACAGATGGCAAAAATAATATCGTAGGTTCAAT
The DNA here is from genome assembly GCA_902527265.1 of uncultured Pelagibacteraceae bacterium. GTDB lineage: Bacteria > Pseudomonadota > Alphaproteobacteria > Pelagibacterales > Pelagibacteraceae > Pelagibacter. Next base: position 5,866 of record CABZNY010000034.1, read on the forward strand.
TAATCCTGCAAAAATTATTAATACAGTTTTTGGGGGAAGAAAAAATAATCATTAAATTATGGAATTACTTAAAAAATATCCTAAATTATTTCAATGGTTATTTTTATTAGCTGTATTTTTTGCACTATGCTTTGCAATTGATGTTCCTGAAACTTACAAATTTATTAGAGGACAAGCAGAATTTGTAAAAGATCCTAATCAGAGTGCATTCGTATTTCTAGGTAAAGAGGTTAGATATTACGCTTTTGATGTTTTCTGGAGATTGCCACCATTACTTGGATGGCTTCCAATTTGGATAAATGACTCATTATTCTTTTTAATGAATGATTGGATGCCAATGGAATTTTGGAATGAAGATACGCAAGAATATAAAACACGACCTTTAGTTTTACAAATAACTAGAAACTTAACTGCATTCATGACTTTTCTAATAGAACTGATTAGAGAGATTTTATTAGGTGGTCTTGAAACAATTGTTGCTTTTACTAGTTGGGATTGGATTGATGCTAACCCTTGGGCAGAACTGCCAGGCTTACCTTGGACTATTGTAGCAGCTGGATCAGCAATACTTGCTTACAAATTAGGAGGTAAAGGATTAGCGATATATGCACTTTTATCAATGACTTACATTTCAATCTTTGGGCAATGGAAACCATCTATGCAAACACTCTCTTTTATATTAGTTGCAGCACCTCTTTCATTTATTTTTGGTTTAGGTTTGGGTGTTGCGGCATACAAAAGTAAAAGAGTAGAAAAAGCTCTTTATCCAATACTTTTGGTTATGCAGACAATGCCCCAGTATGCGGTATTAGTTCCTGCGCTAGTTCTTTTTGGGGTCGGAGACCATGCTGCAGTAATTATAACAATGATCGTTGCTGTACCACCAATGATACTTTTAACTTTATTAGGTTTAAGAGCTGTGCCTCCTGAGGTAATTGAAGCTGGTAGAATGAGTGGATGCAATAACTGGCAACTAATGTCTAAAGTATTAATTCCAACAGCAAGAAGAGATATTTTAATAGGAGTTAACCAAGTTATAATGGTTTGTTTTTCTATGGCAGTTATCTCAGCATTTATAGGAGCAAAAGGTTTAGGTTTTAATTTATTATTAG
>CABZNY010000035.1 GCA_902527265.1 uncultured Pelagibacteraceae bacterium
TCATTAGAGTCAAACAATACAGAAAAATCATTAAAATTAGAAAATGCATTGGCTAATTTAGATTTTGTAAATAGCTATAATATTGAAAAGTTTGATAGTAAATTGATTATATATAAAGTTTATTACAGCAGTAGCCCAAAAAGATTTTTAAAAGATATTTTATCTTACGATATAAGTATTGACACATCCTCAAGCAACTGGAAAATAAAATGAGTGAATTAAATCAATTACTTCTAGACTTTGATTATAAAACTAATTTTAATGAACATGATTTTTATTTATCGAAAAGTAATTCAAACGCATTTAATTTAATTTATAGATGGCCTGACTGGGATAAAAAAATATTAAATATATCAGGTGAAAAATTCTCTGGAAAAAGTCACCTAGCAAACATCTTTAAATTAAAATCTAAAGCATTTTTAATTAAGGGAAATGAGATTGATAATTCAATTTTTAAAAGCATTAAATTACATGAAAGTATAATTATTGATGATTTTGAAGAGTGTAATGAGGAAGAAATACTTTATTCAATTTTTAATCTAATAGATCAAGATAGTAAGTATTTGTTGATAAATTCATTAAAACCAATAAATGAAATTAAATACAGACTGCCTGATTTAACCTCAAGATCAAAAAATTGTCTTTACTCTGTAATTGAAAATCCAGATGATGAATTACTTTTTGCTATAATTTTAAAGAATTTTTCTGATCGCCAGATTAAAATTGAAAAAAAAATAATAAATTTCATAATTAGTAGAATTGACAGATCTTATAGAAAAATTGATGAATTTATATATAAGATTGACGAATTAAGTTTAAAAAAAAAAAAACCAATTAATTTAAAAACCATAAAAGAGATTTTGTAAATTGAATAAATATAGAACTCACACCTGCGGGGAATTAACCAAGTTAGATAAAGAAAAGGAAATTTCTTTATCTGGCTGGATTAACAAAAAAAGAGATCATGGAAATCTTTTATTTATAGACTTAAGAGATAATTTTGGAATTACTCAGTGCGTTATAGACAAAAGTAATGAAATTTTTAAGAAAATCGAAAAACTTTCTTTGGAAACAGTAATTAAAATTACGGGAATGGTTATTGAAAGATCAAATGATACAATAAATAAAAATATTTCTACTGGCGAAATAGAAGTCAAAATTAATAATATTGATATTCTTGGGGAAACTAAAGAATTACCAATGCCAGTTTTTTCAGATCAAGAATATGCTGAGGAAATAAGACTTAAGTATAGATATTTAGATTTAAGAAGAAAAAAAATACATCAAAATATTATCTTAAGATCAAAAGTAATCTCATTTATTAGAAATGAAATGCAAAAACTTGGTTTTTTAGAATTTCAAACTCCTATTTTAACTTCATCTAGCCCAGAAGGTGCAAGAGATTTTCTTGTACCTAGTAGATTAAATCCTGGAAAATTTTATGCTTTACCACAAGCTCCTCAACAATTTAAGCAACTAATAATGGTTTCTGGGTTTGACAAATATTTTCAAATAGCGCCTTGTTTCAGAGACGAGGACGCCAGAGCAGATAGAAGTCCTGGAGAATTTTATCAATTAGATGTTGAAATGTCTTTTGTTGAACAAGAGGATGTCTTTGGAGTAATTGAAACTTTATTTCTAAAATTATTTAAAACATTCAGTAATAAAAAAATTCTTCATGAAAAGTTTCCAAGAATTACCTATGAAGATGCAATGCTTAAATACGGCTCAGATAAACCAGATTTAAGAAATCCTTTAGAAATTTCAGATTTAACAATTATTTTTGAAAGAGAAGATGTGAAATTTGATATATTTAAAAAATTAGTGAAAAGTGGCTCACTAGTTAGAGCTTTAGTTACCAAAAATACAAAGGATAAACCTAGAAGTTTCTTTGATAGTATTGATAGATGGGCAAAAGAGCAAGGTTCCTCTGGTCTGGCTTATTTTACAATAGAAAAAGACGACAAATTTAATGCCAAAGGACCAATCGGAAAATTTTTTTCAGAGAATGCATTATTAGAAATTATGAAACTAACAAATGCTAATATAGGTGATACGTTATTTCTTTCTTGTGGAAAGAAAAATGAAGTAGAGAAAATATTAAGTTTTGCAAGAAATAAAATAGCTGAGGATTTAAACCTAATTGATAATGAAATATTCTCATTTTGTTGGATTATTGACTATCCAATGTATGAGATTGATGAAACTACTAAAAAAATAAAATTTAGTCATAATCCATTCTCAATGCCTCAAGGTGAAATAAAAAAATTAGACTTATCTAATCCTTTAAATATTAAAGCCTATCAATATGATATTGTTTGTAATGGAATTGAGTTATCATCTGGTGCTATTAGAAACCATGTTCCTGAATTAATGTATAAATTATTTGAAATTGCCGGTTATTCAAAAAATGATGTTAATACTAAATTTAGTGGAATGATAAATGCTTTGAGTTATGGGGCTCCACCTCATGGAGGCATAGCCCCAGGAATTGATAGGATCGTTATGCTTTTAGCAAATGAAAAAAATATTAGAGAGATTACTATGTTTCCAATGAATCAAAATGCACAAGATTTAATGATGAATGCACCATCTGAAATTTCTGAGAGTCAATTAAAAGAGCTGAATTTATTCTTAAAAAAGAAAAGTTAATTATTTTTTTCCTTTAAGATTAATTTTTATATCTGACAGATCTACTAACTTCTTTTTATAATTACTTCTTACAAATCCTTTGCTTGTGATATCTTTTACTAATTTCAAGAATTGAGTTTTATCTTCACTGTTTTCATCCATGCTAGTTTCATCTAAAGTATCAGACCCTCCAATAGAAGGTGTATGAGCTAGATCTTCTCTATTAAGATATGAAATTGCTAATTCTCTAAATATATAGTCTAATATTGACGTTGCACTTAAAATTCTGTCATTTCCAAATACCTTTCCTGAGGGTTCAAATTTAGTATCTACAAAGGCATTTACAAATTCGTCTAAAGGAACTCCGTATTGCAATCCAAGTGAAACAGCTATAGCAAAGTTATTCATTGTTGCTTTTACTAGTTCACCTTCTTTACTTGTATCAATAAATATTTCTCCTATTTTGCCATCTTCATACTCACCAGTATGAAGGTATACTTTATGATCTCCAATCGATGCCTTTTGGATATATCCTTTTCTTCTGTCTGGCATACTAAATCTTCTACCATTAGTATCTTTAATATTTCTAGTTAACATTTCTTGGTTAATCTTAAGATTATTTTTTTGTTCAGGCTGAGGAAGCTCTTTTTCGACAACATTTATCTTATTTTTTTCAATTTTTTCTAAATTTTTAGTTTTTCTGTTATCTAGTTTTACATCTAATATTTCAAATTTTCCGTCATCCCTTTTCTCTATATTTTGTATATTTTTCTCATCAATATCGTCGAGATAATGACTTACTTTAAAACTACAAGTGTAGTACGTTTCTACTAAATATTTTGCCATTTAATTTCCTTATTTATTTATAAAATTGAATCTTAAAGATATTATGTATATAGAAATTTAAAATTTTAGTCTAATTTAATTTTTACAATTTTAAATTGAAAAAAAACTTTTATGTTGACAATATTAAAACAAATTTTTACCTGGTGGAATCAACAGACGTTTGGAACAAGATTGCAAATATTTCTTTCAGGCAAACTAGTTGGGGAAGATAAAAATGGAAATAAATATTATGAAAGTAAATCAGGAAGAAGATGGGTGATTTATAATGGCGAAGTTGAAGCATCAAAAATACCAAACGAATGGTATTCATGGATGCATTATATGAATAATAAAATAGAAAATGATCATAATTTAAAAAAATATGATTGGCAGAAAGAACATTTACCTAACCAAACAGGATCAGAAAATTCTTATCATCCAAAAAAATATAATAATGTTAACAAAAAATACAAAAGTTGGAAAAATTAAATTATTATTAACAGTTTTTAGTCTCCTTATAATAAATAATTTATTTGCTGAAACTCTTCCAAAAAGTGAGACAACTGCGGAACTTAGTGTTCTTGACAAAGTAAGTTCAAAAAATATAAATATTAAAATACAAGTAGGTGAAGAATTTTCATTTCAAAATCTAAGTATAAAAGTGTTAAAATGTTATAATTCAAAATTTGATGATGACCCAGAAGTTACGGCTTTTATGCAGGTAAAAGATATTTCAATGAATAATAATGATAAAGTATTTGTTTTTAATGATTGGACATTCGCATCAAGTCCATCAATTAGACCATTTGATCATCCAGTTTATGATGTTTGGTTAAAAAAATGTTATAGTTAGATAACTTTTTCATTATCCAACCAGCTTACATTGAAGTCAGATGTTATAAATTTTTTGTTATTAAGCAATACTTTATGTAATTCTATTGTAGTTGTTATTCCATCTATCACAAACTCATCAAGAGACCTTAACATTCTTTGAATTGCTTCTTCTCTATTTCTTCCATGTGTTATTACTTTACAAACCATACTGTCATAATAAGGTGTAATTTTATATCCTTGGTATATAGATCCATCCACTCTTGTTCTAAAGCCAGATGGTTGATGGCACATACCTATCTTTCCCGGTGAGGGTTGAAAATTATTACTTGGATCCTCTGCATTAATTCTGCATTCTATAGCATGTCCTCTGGGGTTTATATCACTTTGTTTCAAAGCGGTATCCCCAGAGAAAGCTATCCAAATTTGCTCTTTTATTATATCAATTCCAGTAACCATTTCAGTTACTGGGTGTTCAACTTGCACCCTGGTATTCATTTCCAAAAAATAGAATTTTCCGTCCTCGTATATAAATTCAACTGTTCCAGCTCCCTCATATCCAATTTTGCTAACCATATTGACTGTCTTTTCAAATAGATCTTTTCTTATAGAATCATCTAAAACTGGACTGGGAGTTTCCTCTATAAGTTTTTGGTGTCTTCGCTGAACAGAACAATCTCTTTCGTGCAAATGAACAGTTCTATTCTTACCTGATAAGACCTGCACTTCAATGTGTCTTGGATTTTGAAAAAATTTTTCAATGTAAACTTCGTCGTTTCCAAAAAACTTTTTTGCCTCTTGTTTTGCAGTTAAAAATAGATTTTCAAATTCTCCTAATTTATTAACAATTTTCATTCCTTTTCCACCCCCACCCCCAGATGCCTTAATTAGAATGGGAAAACCAACTTTCTCACATATTTTTTTTGCCTCATTAATATCTTTAATTCCACCATCAGACCCCTCTATAATTGGAAGTCCATATTCCTTAGCAACTCTTTTTGCTTCAATTTTATCTCCCATCATTTTTATAAGTTTAGAAGAAGGGCCTATAAATTTAATATTATTTTCCTCTAACATTTTTGCAAACTCGAAATTTTCTGACAGAAAACCATATCCAGGATGAACAGCTTCAGCACCTGTCAGTTCGATGGCTGACATTATTGCAGGAATATTTAAATAACTAAACGTTGGTTGGTGTGGTCCAACGCAAATACTTTCGTCAGCTAATCTTACGTGCATGCTTTCTTTATCCACATCTGAATGGATAGCCACAGTTGAAATACCCCATTCTTTGCAAGCTCGAATTATTCGTACTGCTATTTCTCCTCTATTAGCTATTAGTATTTTATTAAACATTAATTTATTTAAATATTGCAATAGTCTGGCCAAACTCAACAGGCTGGCCATCTTCAACACAGATTTCCATTACAACTCCGTCTATTGGGCTTGGAATATGATTCATAGTTTTCATTGCCTCAACTATCATCACTGTGTCACCTTTTTTAATTTTTTGATTTATATCAATAAATTTTTTGCCTCCTGGTTCCGGAGCAAGATAAGCAGTACCAATTATAGGGGATGTTATCTTTTTAGAATTATCAATTGCAACATCTTCTATAATCGGCCTAATTTCATTTTTGGGTTCTGAGGTTTCAATATTCTTCAAATGTTTAAATTTGGAAACTTTAACTTTAATATCTTTTTCTGTGTACTCTATTTCTGTTAGATTAAATTCCTCCAAATAATCGCTCAGCTCTTTAATAATATTTTTATTAATTTTCATTTTTCAGTATTTCATGCATAGAGTTTATGGCTAAAATATAGCCATTTATTCCTAGTCCACAAATTACACCTGTTACTACTGCACTTATCAGGGATTTGTGTCTAAAGTCCTCTCTTTTATAAATATTTGATATGTGAAGTTCTATTATAGGTTTTTTAAAAATACTCAAAGCATCTCTAATAGCTACAGATGTATGGCTATATCCAGCAGCATTAATTATGATGCCATCATATATTTTACGAGCATCTTGAATAATATTTACAATATCTCCCTCAATATTTGATTGTTTTATATCAATTTCGATATTTAAATCTTTTGCTCTTTTTAGACAAATTTCTTTAAGATGTTTATA
>CABZNY010000036.1 GCA_902527265.1 uncultured Pelagibacteraceae bacterium
CCAATAAGAGTGGAATTCTGAAGCTAATTCATAAAGATAAACTGAAATTCTATGTGGTTCTAATTTTTCTGAGGAAACTTCAACACATTTAGGCCATTCACTAATTTTTTTGAATAGTTTTATTTCTTCATTCGCAAAATTAAAATCTGAATTCTTCATCTCAAGATTGCTATTTATATCATTTTGGGTATTTCTAAACACAGACGAAATTCTAGCATATGCATACTGAACATAATAAATAGGGTTTTCTTTAGATTTTTCTTTTACTTTGTCAAAATCAAAATCAATTTCAGCATCACTACTTCTGCTTAACATAATAAACCTTGTTGCATCCTTACCAACTTCATTAATAAGATCCTCAATAGTTATATAATCACCTTTTCTTTTAGACATTTTAAAAGGTTTTTTATCTTTAATAAGTTTTACTAACTGACTTACTTTACAAATTAACTTATTTTTTTCACCTGACAACGCTTCAACTACTGAAGTAATTCTTTTAATATAACCAGCGTGATCAGCACCAAGTATATTTATAAGAATATTAAAATTTCTTTTTAATTTTGTATTGTGATAAGCAACATCACTTGCAAAATATGTCCATGATTTATCTTCTTTTTGAAGTGCTCTATCTTTATCATCACCAAATTCTGTAGATTTAAATAATAATTGCTCTCTTTCAACCCAATTTTCGTTACTTTCTCCTTCGGGAGCTTTAATTTTTCCTTCATAAATATATTTTTTTTCTTTTAAATTTTTAATTACTTCATCAACTTCATTATTATTTATTACATCAGTTTCGCTGGCAAAATTATCATGCTTTATGCCAAGATTTTCCAAATTGATTTTTATTAATTTTAAAGATTCTTGTATTGAAAGTTTTTTTAATTTTTCTGAAACTGACTCAAAATTTTTGAAATCTAAATCTTTGTTTTTTGAAATTATTTTTTTTGCTATATCTACAAGATAGTCTCCAGGATATAATTCCTTATCGTCTATTGGAAAAACTTCATCGTAAAGAATTTCTTTTATTCTTAGATAAACAGATTTTGTAAAATGAGAGATTTGATTTCCATAATCATTGACATAATATTCCTTGGTAACTTTATGACCGTTAAAGGATAAAAGATTAGATATTACGTCTCCAAGTATTGCACCTCTTGAGTGACCCACGTGTAAAGGTCCAGTTGGATTTGCAGATACAAATTCTACTAAAAAACTATTTTTTTTCCCACTCGTGCTACTTCCATATGATGTATTTTTCAAGACATCTAGTATAAAGCCACTCCAAAATTCATTTTTAAATTTTAGATTTATAAAACCTGGTTTTTCAATACTGATTTGATCGATATTGTTATCTCTATCTTTTATTAGGTCAGCTATCTGTTTAGCAAGTTCTAGTGGAGGTTTTTTATTAATTTTAGATAAAACCATTGCAACATTTGTGGAAATATCTCCAGTAAATTTTGCAGGTGGTATATCAACATTTATACCTGATAAATTATCTGGCAACTCTAACAAATTATCTTTGTGAGCAGACTTAATAATTTTTTCTATCTTTAATAAATAATTTTCAAATAAATTCATTTGTATGACTTGTATAATTGTATTGCGTATCTATCAGTCATTCCTGATATATAATCCGCAATTGCTCTATATTTATTATTATCTATAGATTTATTGATAATAAACTTTTTTGGTTTCTTTTCTATTATTTTAAATAAATTTTCTACGATTTTCTTTCCTTGATTATTTTTCAATTGCACAGTCTTATTATTATACATATTTACTTTTAAAAAATTTTTGACCTCTTTATCTATTGATAAAAATTTAGTAGAGAAATTGATTATTTTATCTTTGTACATTTGAACATCTCTTTTAGTATTGATCTTATTACTTTTTAAATTTTTAATACTATTTTTAATTACATCTTGTACCATTAAATTTATCGAGTCTCTTATAATTTGATAAACTATTATATCTTTATTTGAACGATTAATTTTTGTTTTATAGGATTTATAAATTTGTTTAAAAAAATTAATTTCACATAATTGATTAAGAGAAAACAATTTAGCCTTAATTCCATCTTGTATATCGTGATTATTATAGGCTATGTCATCAGATATAGCTGCAATCTGTGCCTCAAGAGAAGAATTTTTTTTAAAATTAATTTTTTGTTTAAATTTTTTATCTCCAATTATTCTATTTATTTTATCAATATTACGTATTGGTCCGTTATGTTTTAATAGACCATCCAATGTTTCAATTGTTAAATTTAAACCTTTAAATTTTAAATATTTATTTTCTATGAACATGACTATTCTTAAGGTTTGAAGATTATGATCAAAACCACCATGCATTGTCATTGATTCATTCAAGGCTTCTTCACCAGCATGCCCAAATGGAGTATGCCCCATATCATGGGCTAGACTTAGTGTTTCAACTAAATCATCATTTAAATTTAAATATCTAGATATTGATCTTGCAATTTGAGCAACCTCTAATGAGTGAGTTATTCTCGTTCTATAATGGTCACCTTCTGTATTAACAAAAACTTGGGTTTTGTGCTTTAATCTTCTAAATGATGCAGAATGAACTATTCTATCCCGATCTCTTTGAAATGGCGTTCTAAAGGAGCTATTTGGCTCTAATGTTAAGCGACCTTTTGATGTAAAAAAACCTAATTTTGAGTAATTATTCATTCTTTAAAAATGGCAAATATTAATTATATTAGTAATAACAGCGATAAATAATGATTAAAGAAATTAAATTTACAGATAATGCGTTAAAACAAATCAATAACCTTCTATCATCTAAAGATGAAGGTTCTTTTTTTAGAATCGCTATCAAAGGTGGTGGATGCTCAGGGTTTCAGTATGATTTCTCATTTGATAAGACACCTCAAGAAGACGATTTAAGACAAGATAATATTTTAATAGATAAAACTTCAGCTGATCTTTTGAAAGGATCAGAGGTTGATTTCGTAAAAGAATTAATCGGAGACCAATTTAAAATTAGTAACCCACAAAGCAAATCATCTTGCGGTTGTGGTGTTTCGTTTTCTCTTTAATGATCATTAGCTCATGGAATGTAAATTCTATTAGGGCAAGAATATTAAACGTTCAAGAATACTTAAAAAAGTTCAATCCTGATATCGTGTTAACTCAAGAAATAAAAACTCAAGAGGAAACTTATCCGTTTGATGATATTAAAAAATTAAAATATGAAAGTTATGTATTTGGACAAAAAAGTTACAACGGCGTTGCAATACTTTCCAAAAAAAAATTAGATAAAATCGAAAAAGATATTTTTAAAGATAAGAACAAACAATCGCGAATAATTACAGCAGATGCAAAGTATAAATCTAAAACTATTAAAATTATAAATATCTATACGCCAAATGGTAACCCAGTAGATACTGAAAAATATGATTATAAATTATATTGGCTAAATAGTTTAATTAAAAAACTTAAAACACTTTTAAAAAGTTATGATAATATAATTATCGCGGGTGACTTTAACATAATACCTTCTACTGAAGATGTTCACGACCCTAAAGGATATGAAAATGATGCTCTTTTTAGAATTGAAATTAGGAAAAAATTAAGAGAAATGTTTAATTTAGGGTTTCACGATGCGTTTAGATATATTTATCCTGATAAAGAAGAATATACTTTTTGGGATTACACAAGTGGTGCTTGGCAAAAAAATAATGGAATGCGGATTGATCACTTTTTAGTGACTAACAGTTTACTGAATAATATTAAGGATGTTAAAGTTAATAAATATCCAAGAGGTAGAGAAAAACCATCTGACCATACACCAATTGAATTAGAATTAGCTTAAAGATTTAATTTTATTAACTAGATCCTCATTAATATGTCTAGGTCCTTTATCTAATCTATTCTTATGTCTTCTCTCACCAGGAAGCCTGACATCACCCATTGCTTTCATTTTTTCAAAAAATTTTGATGAATGTTCGTCCCAATTATTTTGTGATAATTTATCTGGAGATATGGCTAAAATGAACTCTCCCCCACTTGGAGGACCTCCATCATTATTATCCTTCTCAGCGGTCTCATAACTGAAATTATCTCCTACTAAGGCACCTGCAAGCAATTCGACCATCATCGCAATCCCTGAGCCTTTATAGCCGCCGAAAGGCAATAAAACACCCCCATCTGCAATCTCAGCAGGATCAGTTGTATCTTTTCCCTCTTTTGTTAGACCTGTTCCTAATGGAACTTTATGACCTTCTCTTTTAGCAACTTGAACTTCACCCATAGCCATTGATGCTGTTGCCATATCATAAACGACTGGAGGTTTATTTTTTCTTGGCCAAGCAAATGAAATCGGATTTGTTCCAAATAAAGGTTTAATTGATCCAGCAGGTGCTACAGCTGGTTTGTATGATGTGCATGCAAACGCAACCAAACCTTGTTCTGCAATTGCCTCTGTCTCAGGCCACATTGCAGCCATGTGATGAGAATTTGTTATTGCTAAAACTGCTATACCATTTTCTTTTGCCGCTTTAATTAATTCAGGAATTCCTTTTTCTAACACCATTGGTGCTAAACAATTTTTTCCATCTACTTTAATAACGCTTGGAGTTATCTTTGAAACTACTGGTCTGCTTTTGCCATTTATTTTTCCACTTTTTAAGCCTGAAATATATGCTGGTAATCTAAATAATCCGTGAGATAGTGAACCATCTCTCTCAGCTTTCTTTATTAAATCAGATAAAATGTTTGATGTTTCTTCATCACATCCATTAGCTAGTAAAGTTTTTTTAGCTAAATTATAAATATCATCTAAACTTAAAGAGACTGTTGCCATAAATGATATTAGATATCATTTACAGTAATAGATCAATTTTTATTTAGCAGCCTTTAAAGGATTTTGACATATTCTTAATCAGATCAAAATATAAAGTTTTTCCTGGATTTAAAGTAGCTCCCAATGGATCTACAATGCCTGTTTTAATATTCATATCCTTTGCAACAGCTTTAATAATATCAGGATTAAATTGAGGCTCAGAAAATACACAAGCTACTTTGTCATGCTCAATGACTTCTCTAATTTCTGACAATTGTTCTGCACCAGGTAATACGTCTGTGTTGACTGTAAAGGCCCCAAGAATATTAACATTAAATCTTTTTTCAAAATATTGGTAAGCATCATGAAATACAATAGAAGCAGTACTTTCGTTTAATTCTGTAGTTACATCTTTTGTAAGTTTGTCAATTTCTTTATAACCTTTACTAAGATTAGCTCTGTAAGCAGTTTCATTTGATGGATCATTTTCAATTAAGTGTTTAGACATTTCAAATAAAATTACTTTTGCGTTAATTGGATCTAACCAAATGTGTGGATCGAACTCACCATGGTTATGGCCTTCGTGTCCATCATGGTCATCATGATCATCATGTCCGTCCTCTTTTTTTGCATGATCATCGTGGTCATGGTCGTCATGGTCATCTTTTTTCTTATGTCCGTGATCATCATGATCATCCTCTTTATGACCATCTTTTTTTTTTGCATGATCATCGTGATCGTGGTCGTCATGGTCATCTTTTTTTTTATGGCCATGATCGTCGTGATCATCAAAAATATTTCTCTCTCTAAATTTTAATTTATTTAATCCTTTAACCTCTAATAATTCAATTTTTTCAGCTTTTTTAGCAATTGAACTTAATGGTTTTTCTAAAAAATTTTCTAAGTCCTCACCTACCCAAAAAACAAT
>CABZNY010000037.1 GCA_902527265.1 uncultured Pelagibacteraceae bacterium
AGTTAGTTTTAATAAGAAATTTTTTAAAATAAGTATTATTAATCCTCCAGTTTTTTATTTGCCACTCACGGTTTTCTTTAAAATCTGAAAATTTATTTTCAATCTTAAAAACACTTATTTTTTTAAATAAATTTTCAAATTTTAAATTTAAAGCACCTCCAATTGCTATATAAAAATTATCAATTACTCCCCAATTGTATTGTTCATAGTTTTTTAAAAATTTTAGAAATAATTTGGCCTTTTCTTTTGTAAATTTAAAAGCAATAAAGTCAATTCCATAATGTGGTTTAAATGTATTTTGTTTTTTTCCGTTTTTTATTAAGGTATTTGGATATACAAACCCCATATAGTTTTTATTATTCTGAGATTTTAAAATTTTAATAATTTTTTTTGATATAATTATATCAGCGTTTGAAAAGATAAAATAATCAAAGTCTTTTTTTAAAAAATATTTCAATGAATTTTTTAACATTATTGAATTGGAATATTTCACATTTTTTGGTAATTTTTTTTTTGAATAATTAAAATATTTAGTTTTTATTTTCTTATTTTTTAAAAAATTTTTAACTCCAAAATCATCAAACTGTGTAACACAAAGTGTTAAATCAGCTTTAAATTTAATTAGATTATCAATGAATTGGTTTTGAATTTTATTATTTGTAGCAGATTTATTAAAAGGTCTGAAAGATACTTGCCAAAGAATTTTCATAGGTGTAATTAATATGTAAATTAAAATAGTTAATTATAAAATAATCTATATACAACTATTATCAATGACTTTTACTAAATGTATCAATGAATTAAAAAAAAATAGTTTTCAATTTAATATAATTCTATTTCTATTTTTGTTATACCCTGTTTCTGTTGTTTTTGGTCCTGCTTTAATTGAGATTACGATTTTTTTTTCCTCAATTTTCTTTTTTTATTTAATAATTCATAAGAATTTTTCTTTACCGATTAATTATCTTAATAAAAACTTTTTAATTATTTCAATTTTTATTTTAATTTGTATTACATCATCTTTATTATCTGAAAATATATTACACTCGTTTAAATCATCATTTTTTTCAATAAGATTTATATTTTATTTTTTTGTAATTTTTTTTTTATTACAAAATTCAATTATAGTTGGTAAACTTTTTCTTTACACTGCGCTAACATTTTTTCTAATTTGTCTAACAGATGGTATTGTTCAAATTTTTTTTGGGAAGAATCTTTTTTTATATCCTGCAAATTTTAATAAAATTACTGGATTATTTTTTGAAGAAAAAAAACTTGGAAGGTATATAGTTTCTTTGTCCCCAATTTTAGTTGGACTCTATATATTTTTTTCAAATCGGAAAATAAAACAAAAAATTTATATATCTTTTATATTTTTGAATATTGTTTTTATTATAACTCTATTTACTTCTGAAAGAGTTTCTATGTTTTATTCTGCATTTACGATTTTAATTATATGTATTTTTGGATCGAAATTTGATAAAAAATTCTTACTTTATTTTTTAATACCAATTATATTATTAGGAATAATTTATAAGACAAATTTAAATAATTTTCAAATTTTAGTAAAAAATACTTTTAAACAGATTACCAATAATAAAACCGAATTTTCTTATCCTTCTAAGCAACATAGGGCTTTTATTTTTACAAGCATTGAACTTTTCAAAAAAAACCCAATTATTGGTGTTGGACCTAACAATTACAGAAATACATGTGGAGAAATACGCATGAAAGAAGAAATTAATTGTTCCACACATCCCCATAATATTTTCTTTCAATTATTAAGTGAGACAGGTATCTTGGGTGTTACTATATATATCTATTTTTTAATTACTATAATTTCGAAAGTAGTAAAATTTATTTTGAATAAAAAATTTAGAGAAATAAGTATTTTCTGTTTATTGCCAGTAATATATTTTTTAAATCCATTTTTACCCTCAGGTAATTTTTTTAATAACTGGTTTATGGCAATTGGGACTTTTGGTGTACCATTTTACTTTTATATGAATGATAAAAAATATTAAAATATACAAAAGCCTTTACAGAAACTCGATTGTTCTATCATTGCCTGGTTTTCTTTCTATTTTTTTATCTTTGTTGGCAATACCTATCCATTTAAAAATTGCTGGTTTATCAAATTATGGAAGTTATATATTGTTTCATTTATTTCTTTCCCTGTCTTATTTGTTAAATTTTGGAATATCAAAAACGATTGTGATTTGTTCAAATAAAAATAAAGAAAAAATAAAAAGTATCTCATTTGAGGGTATAAAATACTCGTTGATAGTGTGTTTGTTAGTTTTTCTACTGTATATTATACTTGAGCAGTTTTTTTATACAAAAATAAATGATTATGTAATATCCTCAGAATTATTTCTTATTGGCATAATATTATCCATAATTTATCTTACATTTGAAGGAATTATCCAGGCCTACAAAGCTTTTGTAAAATTAAGTTTATTTAATTTCTTTTTTTATAGCATCTCACTTTCACTACCATCAATTTATTTATTCTTTGATAATAATATGAGTATATATAATTTAGTATTTTTTAGTGTTTCAATTAAATTTATAGTAATTTTATTGATAGTTTTTTTTTTAATAAAAAATAATCTCGTACAAGGTAAAAAAAACACATTTTTTTACAAATCTTTTGTAAAAAATTCACCATGGTTAACATTGAATAGTTTTTTTGTACAATTATATGAGATGCTTGATAAGTATTTAATAAAGATTTTTATAGGCACTTCATTAATGGCAACATACTCTATTCCTCAACAACTGACGGGGAAACTTAGCATTTTATCAAAGGGTTTTAGTGCCTTTTTGTTACCGAATATAAATAAAAGTAATAAAAATTTAGAATTTTTTTACTCCATTGATCTTTTTTTAAAATATATTCCTGTTACAATATTTTTATTTTTTCCAGCATATCCTTATTTATTGAAATTTTGGTTGGGAAATGAATATTCTGATTTAATACTTAATTTAACTAAAATTTTTAGTCTAATTGCAATTTTCTCATGTATATCACACATATTAGTAACTAAATATGAGGCGGATCAGCTTTCAAAGCTTAATTTTAAAATTGAAATAACTTTTTTACCTTTTTTTCTATTTGGCATTATATATTTAACATCGACTGGAGAAACACTTACAAAAATTTCGGTATTAATATTAATCAAGGAATTAATATTGCTTGTATTTAGAATTTATTTTCTGAATATTATACCATCACTCATGCGATTGTATTATATTTTTTTGTTTGCATTGATTTTTTTACTAATTATATCTTTTTACAATTTTAAATTATTTTATATAGGAACTCTCATTTTATTATTTATTATATTAAAAAATGTTAAGAAAAATAATCAGAAAATTTTTAGAAAATCTTAGTTTTTTTTACATCAACAATATGAAAGAAGTTGAGGTTGAAGATAAAGAAATAACGTATTTTATAAAAAAAAAACTTGTTAAAGATTATAATTTTAAAAAAAATCTAAAAAAAACTCATTTAATTTTTAATAAAAAAATTTTTAAAATTATAAATGAAAAGAAATTAAAAAATTTTTTGAGATTTCCATTTATACAAAAGATGTTTTTTGTACATAATAGGTTATTTATATGGAAAGAACTTAAAATCCTTAGAAAGGATAAAAATTGGAAGTTTTATAAGAAAATACTAATTGAGGATAATGTTGGTGACCCAGTTAGGTACTTTTTGTACCCAGAAAGTTCTGGTAACAAAATTAATCATGTCTATCATTTAAGTATAATAGTCAATAAATTAAACTTAAACCTAAAATTAATAGATAATGTTTTTGAGTTTGGAGGAGGATATGGATGTATGGCAAGAATTTTTTCAAAAATTAATAAGAACATAAACTATACAATTTTTGACACAAAATTAGTAAACTTTCTTCAGTATTATTACCTTAAACTTAATAAATTGAATGTTGGATATGACTTTAAAAAAAACTATATTTTAGTGGATAAATTTAAAAAATCCAAAAATAAGAAATCTATTTCAAATTCCCTTTTTATAGCAAATTGGTCATTGTCAGAAACCCCAATAAGTTTTAGGGCAAAATTAATTTTAGAAATGATAAAATATGAATATATTTTGATTTCATTCCAAGAAAATTTTGAAGATGTAAATAATCTGAAATATTTCAAAAAACTGATCTTAAAGTTAAAACTAAAGTATAAATTCCAATTGGTTGAAAACAAATTTTATAAAGGAAATATTTTTAAAAAAGAAAAACATTATTTTTTAATCGGAAAGAAATTAAATATTTAAATCAGGTAAATCAAAGAGATTATTATCAACATAGTAATATAAAAAATTTATCAATTTTTTAATTTCTGAAAAAAGTGAACTTTCAAATATCATATTGTTTTGATCACGCATTGAGTATCCAGCGTATTGATCTAGTTTCCACATAAATATGTAAAAAACTATAAAAATTAATAATATGACTTGCTTAGTAAATTTTAATCTAAAATTTAAAATATAATCATTATATTTCTTCTCATTAAAATAAAAGGTTGAATAAAAAGCTACTAAGTTTGTGCTTATAAGACTAATATTTCTACCATGGTCAATGTGAGCCAGTATGAAAATTGGTAAACAAGGAAGAAAATAAAGAAGATATTTTTTTTGGTAATTAGAGTTTATCTTAATTATTTTTTTTTCCATAAATTTATGAAAAATATAGTAAAAAATGATTATTCCTAAAATAAAACTTAAAAACAACTTAACAAATTGATTATAGTTAAAATAGTAAAAATGCCATTTATAGAAACCTCCGAAAGCTGAGTATAATCCTCCTTTTAATTGTGGGTGAAGTTTTACATTAAATTTTTCAAGATAATTATTCAATTCATAATACTGACCCTCATTCCCTATAAAAATGATTACCAAAATGAACGGAATTAAAATTATTGAATATATCTTCAATAAACAAATAAAATTTTTTTTACTATTACAAAAACCTAGAGAAATTAAGAAATGTACACCTACAAAAAAAAATTGATATTCATGAATCAAACTTACAGCAATTATTGTAGGTATTATTAAAAACTTAAGTGATTTTAGATAATTAGAATAGTTTCCATTTTTTTTTTTTTCAATAAATACAAATGCATGAAATAAGATTGAAACTTTAATAAATATATCCTTTACATAATAAATGTTTGGGTCGTAAATATTAAATAGTATAAAAACTGGTGAAAATAACAAAATCAATAAAACAAAATTTGATATAAAAAAATTTTTAAATATTTTTAAAAACAATACGATCTGCAAAACATAAAGTATAAAGAATATTGATGTAAAAAAGAGTTTCGGCTCAATATTTATATTTGTATTTAAAAAAATGAAAGCTTGGCCAAGCAATCCTCTTCTTATAAAACCAAATTGATAATTAATGAATAATTCATTATAGGCATA
>CABZNY010000038.1 GCA_902527265.1 uncultured Pelagibacteraceae bacterium
ATACTAAGCTTATTAATAAAATACGAAAAACAAAAAAAAAAAATTGAAGATTTTAATGTTCAATCAATATGGGAAAATAAAGGTTTAAAATATAATGATTTTAAAAAACTTCATAGTTTTTACTGGTTGTTTTCAATAGACCTTAAATCTTCTAACGAAGTTACTCAGTCAATTATTGAAAATTGGATAAAAAAGAACCAAAACTTTGAAACAAAAAGTTGGGAAATAGATACTCTTTCTAAAAGAGTAATAGCTTGGATATCAAATTCAAAAATAACCTACAATGAGTCTGGGAATAAATATAAAAATAGTTTTAACGAAATAATTAGTAAGCAGGTAAATCATTTAATGAATGAAATTGACAGATCATCTGATTTAAACAACAAAATGATCGGGTGTACAGCGATAACTCTCACAGGCATAGCATACAAAAACATTAGGTTTTTGGATTATGGATTAGATTTACTCAAAAAAATTATTAATACTTCTTTTGATAATAACTACTTTCCAAAATCAAGAAATATAAGACAGATGGTTTTTTATTTAAAATATTTTATTTTGATAAGAGAGCTTTTAAAAGACTCGTTAAATGATATTCCAGAATACTTGAATGAAATAATTCATTTTCTTGGTAAATCATATGATTTTTTTTGGGGATCATTAAAGCAGAATTTATTATTTAATGGAAATAATAATTCAAATAATAATGATTTTGATGAATATTTATCTCTTTTTAGATATAAATTTAAAAATGATAAATTTGACGTATCTGGATATACAATCTTTAAGAATAAAAATATAGTCCTTGCTTTAGATACGGGGAGCAATCCAGCAAGAAATTACTCCGAAAATTATCAAAGTGGACCATTATCATTTGAGTTTTTTTTTAAAGGTAAAAAACTCATTACTAACTCTGGTTATTTTCAAGATCATAACCACCAACTGAATTCGATTTCAAAATCAACTGCAACTCATTCGACATTAATTTTAGATAATTCTTCAACTTGTAATTTTAAAAAAAATAACAAAGGTCCTAGTATAGTTACCAAGGGATTTAAAACGTTCAATAAGGAATTGAATTATGAAAAAAATTATTGGGGCATTGAATGTTCACATGATGGATATTTATCACGATATGGGGTGATTCATCAAAGAAATATAGAATTTGATATTGATAAATGTATTCTTTTTGGAAAAGATAAACTTATTAAAAAAAAGAATTTTAAGGTTACAAATTTTGAAATAAGGTTTCATCTTTTACCAAATATTAAAGTTACAAAGCTACAAGATAATAAATCAGTTTTAATTGAATTAGAAAATTCTGGTTGGAGGTTCTTTTCAAAAGATGGATTGATAGGGGTTGAAACTGGGCTGTACTTTGGCAACAAAAATAAGTATATTGAGAATAAGAATATTTTCATATCAGGTATTACTCAAAATAATGATCAGTTAATTGAATGGCAAATTAGTAAAATATGAGTAATAAAATTAAAAAAGCAATCATATCTATTTCAGATAAATCTGAAATTAAATTAATATTAAATACCCTTAAAAAATATAAAGTTAATATCATAAGTTCAGGAGGTACATCTGAAGAGATCAATAAATTAGGCTATAAATGTACTGATGTATCAGAATATACTAAAACAGACGAGATTTTGGATGGGAGGGTTAAAACACTTCATCCAAAGTTATATGCTGGCATTTTAAGTAAGAGAGATAACAAAAATCATAAGAAAGAACTCAAAAAAAATAATTATGAAGAAATAAATCTAGTTATAGTAAATTTTTACCCATTTGAAGAAACATTAAAAAGATCAAAAAATCACAATAAAGTCATTGAAAATATAGATATAGGAGGCCCAACTCTTGTTAGAGCAGCAGCAAAAAACTATAAATATACAACTGTTTTAACCTCTCCACATCAATACAAAGAATTTATTTTAGATTTAGAAAAAAATAAAGGCTCCACAAGTTTGGAACTTAGAAAAAAACTATCTCAAGAAGCATTTAATTTAACGGCTTACTATGACTCAGTAATTTCAGAGTATTTGAGTAATATGAATAATGATTATTTTCCTCAAAAGAAGACTATTCATGGAAATTTAGTAGAAGTTTTGCGGTATGGAGAAAACCCTCATCAACAATCAGCAATTTATAGTAAAAATAGCAATTTAGACATATCACAGTTAAGTGGAAAAAAATTAAGTTATAATAATTATAATGATATTTATGCTGCATTAAATATT
This sequence comes from uncultured Pelagibacteraceae bacterium, assembly GCA_902527265.1. Lineage (GTDB taxonomy): Bacteria > Pseudomonadota > Alphaproteobacteria > Pelagibacterales > Pelagibacteraceae > Pelagibacter. The sequence goes on from CABZNY010000038.1 coordinate 2,250, forward strand.
TCACGAACACTGCCAAAAAATAATGGAATTGTAATTGTAAAACATGCAAACCCTTGTGGTGTTTCAATAAATAATAATAAAATAAAGAGTTACAAAGAGGCTCTGGCTTGTGATCCCATAAGTGCATTTGGAGGAATTGTTTCATGTAATTTTAAAGTAAATAAAAAAATAGCTTTGGAATTGAATAAAATATTTTTAGAGGTAATTATTGGACTTGGGTTTGATAATAACTCTCTTAAAATTCTAAAAAAGAGGAAAAATTTAAGATTAATTGATGCATCAAAATTAAGTAGGCAAAATTTTAACAATATTACTACTCACTTTAATTCTTTACTATTTCAAAGTACAGATAACAAAATTTTTACTAAAAATAATTTTAAAGTCGTCTCTAAAATCAAACCTTCAAAAAGAATTTTTGATGACCTATTGTTTGCTTTCAATGTATGTAGAAATGTAAAATCTAATGCGATTGTTTTATCAAGAAATGGTACGACTGTTGGAATAGGATCAGGTCAACCAAGTAGATTGGATAGTTGTAAAATAGCAGTTGAGAAAATGAATAAATTCCAAAAAATTAGTGAAAATGACATAATCATAGGTGCATCGGATGCTTTTTTTCCATTCGTTGATGGTATTGAAACCTTAGTTCAAAATGGAGTGAGTGCAATCATTCAACCCTCGGGATCTATTCGAGATAAAGAAATCATTAAATTTGCGGATAAATTAGGCATAATACTAGTATTCTCTAAAACCAGACATTTTAAGCACTAGATTTAACTAAATTTTATCAATTTTTGCAGCAAGTACAAAGTCGCTTTCATGTAATCCATTAATTGCGTGTGTTTGTATTTTGATCTTAGCGTAGCCCCAACCAAACCATATATCAGGATGGTGACCTTCTTGCTCAGCTATTTCTCCAACTTTATTAACAAAGGATTGACTTTCTAAAAAATTATTGAATTTAAAGTCTTTAATAATATAATAATCCTTTTTATCTACTGAATTTACATCCCAACCATCAACCTTTTTAAGGTATTTATGTATTTCCTCAATATTAAAACTTGGAATTCCTCCTTCACATGGAATACATTTTTTATCAGCTAAATCAGTCATTAAAATTTATTATAATATTTACTTTTTAATTGCAAGAAATACATAATTAACCTTTTTTTAAAAAGAAATTTTTTGATTATTAATCCAATTATTCATAATAAGAAAATTATTTAAAGAAATTCCATTTATTGTATCATGAGAGACTCCAGAGTTCTCAACACCATCTTTCGTATTTTCTAAGTCATATTTCTTTTCATTATCTAGCCATTCGTAAGGCATAAGCATCATTTCTGATTTTTTTTTGAAAATTTTTTTATATTCAGGATATTTTGATGCATACTCATGACAGCCTCTCTTACTTTCAATTAAAATTTGTTCATCAAAATAAATACTAAGAATCCTTTTTGTTTCATTTTCTACCTGAAAAACTTCCTCTAAACTTTGACAATAGATAATACTTTTAAAAATATCAGTTTCTGATTTCTTATCTATCATATTTTTTCTGTTAAATTTGTGGAAGTAAGTTATTTGATCAAAAATTAAAGACATCTTCAATAAATCATAGAAATTTTTTGACTCGATCACTACTTTGTAACACTCAAAACAATATTTTGGTATGGAATTATACTTAAAAAAGATTGCTTTATGTCTCTCACAATTAAGATTTATTGATTTAGTTCTATAAATTTGAACTTTATTATAAGAAAGGTCCTTTAAATCTTTAAGCACAACTTTTTTACAATTATTAAAATAATTAATAATTTGTTGATCAGTTATTTCTTTTGAAAAATCAATTTTGTAGGGAACCTGTTTAACTTTTTTGTCAATATCACTTATAAAATTTGAATTTTCATCATCAGGTTCATAAAAGGAAAGTATTTCAATTATTTTATCTCTTGCTAATTTGTAATCGTTTTTAATAATTATTGCTTTATTTAAAAAACTATAAGATTTTTTTAAATCCTTAGTTTTAAAAAATAATAGACCTAAATTATAGTAAGCAGAATAAAAATTTGGGTCAAGATTGATTGCTTTTTCAAAATCTAATATAGAACTTTTTAAATCATTAAGTCTAAAATTTATAAGCCCTACAATATTATGGTATTGTGGAATATTATTTAAATTTGGAAATTTGAATTTACTGTTGTTAGCAAGTAATAAAGTGTCTTTCAGAGAATTACTACTATAACTTTTTACAATTTTATTTAATTGATTAAATTCATCCTTGTAATTTGAAGTATTCATTTTCAAAAATTTTTTTAGTAATTTTGGAGCGGGCAATGGGACTCGAACCCACGACCTTCTCGTTGGCAACGAGACGCTCTACCACTGAGCTATGCCCGCTTGTTCTAATAGCATTGAAAGTAGTAGCTTTTGTTAAATTAAGCAATAGGCAAAATGATTAGAATTAGAGATGAACTATGTCTCCCAGTATAGCTCAAATTTTTTTAATTATTTAACCACTCATAGTTTTTTTTATAATCCTCGAATAAAGAATAATATCTTTTATATTTATTGTAGTCATATGATTGAATACCAGTTCTTAATTGCACATTACTGCTAGTTTTAATATATAAGTTATCTCTTTTGTGAAACTCAAATATTTCCTCATTCCAATTTAAATCACAAAATTCAAAAATCTTTTTTGTTTCAATATATTTGTCATTATTTAAGCTTTCTAAGGATATTGTAATAATGTTTTGTGGATATTTTTTTTTATAAAAATCCATTATTCTCAAATATATATCTATATAATCCAGTATATCTTTAATTGTGTGAGCCCATGATAATTTAGCCAATAGCTTTTCGTAAATTGCAATTATGTTATCATTAATATTTCTTGTTGAATTAATGATTTTTGCATCTGGAAAAACTTTTAATATTGTTTCAATATTGAAAAAATTGTCTAAAGATTTATCAATAATTTCTTTTTCATCTTCTGAGGAGCTAAATTGAGAATATCTTTTGTATAAATAGTCTTTTAATTCTCTTAAATCTAATTCAATTTTATTTACATTAA
>CABZNY010000039.1 GCA_902527265.1 uncultured Pelagibacteraceae bacterium
CAGCTTCTTTTTTTGATACTTTAGATGCAACGCCAACTATTCTAATTTGCCTTTGCAAACTCTTCCAATGAAAGCACATCGAAATTTTTGAGGTATTTCTGATTGCTTTGCTTTTATCACTATTAAGGTTTGTATAAAAAACAAATCCGTTTTTATCAAAATCTTTAAGAAGCACCATTCTAACTGTTGGAAACCCATTTTTATTTAAAGTTCCAACTGCAAATGCGTTTGGATCATTAATTTCTGTTTTTTTTGCTTTATTGAACCATTCTTCAAAAAGTTTTATTGGGTTATTATGTTCTTTAAAGCAAAGATTTAGTCCAAGTGAGTTTTTTTCGTTCATAAATTTAAAAAAATAATTTATACATTAAAATAATGTCATTTAATACTTTTGGAAAGTTATTTAGGTTTACTACTTGGGGAGAGTCACATGGTCCGGCTATTGGATGCGTTGTAGATGGCTGCCCTCCAAATATTCCAATAAAAGAAAGTGATATACAAAAAGAGCTTAATAAAAGAAAGCCAGGACAATCTAAATTTACAACTCAAAGAAAAGAAGACGACAAAATTAATATTTTATCTGGTGTTTTTGAGGGTAGAACAACTGGAACTCCAATTTCTCTAATAATTTACAATAAAGATATGAGATCTAGAGACTATGAGACAATAAAGAATAAATTTAGACCAGGACATGCAGATTATACTTATTTCAAAAAATACGGTATACGGGATTACAGAGGTGGCGGAAGACAATCTGCTCGCGAGACTGCGGCTAGAGTAGCGGCTGGTGCTATTGCAAAAGTTGTTTTGAAAAGTAAAATTGGAAAAAGGTATCAAGCTGTTGGTGCTGTGACACAATTAGGGATATTAGGATGTGACTTAAAGAAATGGAAAGACAAAACAATTTCTAGTAACCCATTTTTTTGTCCTGATAAAACTGTGATTAAACTTTGGGAAAAATATTTATTTGGGATAAGAAAAGCTGGATCATCTTGTGGAGCAATAATTGAAGTTAGAGCAAGAGGAGTTCCTTTGGGACTTGGAGCGCCAATATACTCAAAATTAGATATGGACCTTGCGGCAGCAATGATGAGCATTAATGCTGTAAAGGGTGTAAATATTGGATCAGGAATGAACTCTGCAATGTTAACTGGCGAGGAAAACTCTGATGAAATTTTGAAAAAAAAAGGTAAAACTAGTTTCAAATCAAACAATGCAGGAGGAATCCTTGGAGGAATATCTACTGGACAAGAAATAAATGTTTCATTTGCAGTAAAACCAACATCATCTATTTTGTCATCGAGGAAAACAATCGATAGATTTGGGAAGAATACGACAATATCTGTAAAAGGAAGACACGACCCATGTGTTGGAATTAGAGCGGTTCCAATAGGAGAGGCGATGATGCATTGTGTAATTCTTGATCACTATTTAATGAATGTAGCTCAAAATAAAATTTAATTCGATTTTTTAATTAAAACTTTTGAATTCAAAGTATCTAATATTTTATTTTCAATACCAATAGAGTCTAAATTAGCAAACTTATACATTAGCTCTGGTTTATCATGATCAATAAATCTATCAGGCAATATCATTGATCTAAATTTAAGATTACTGTCTAATAAATTTTTTTCACTTAAAAATTGGCTCACGTGAGATCCAAATCCCCCTATTGAACCTTCTTCTATTGTAATCAAAACCTCATGTTCTGTAGCGATTTGCCATATTAGGTTTTCATCTAACGGTTTTGCAAATCTTGCATCAATAATAGAGATATCAATTCCTTTTTTTATTAAATTTTCGGAAGCCAAAATACACTCCTGTAATCTTGCTCCAAAATTTAAAATTGCAACCTTTTTTCCTTCTTTAATTATTTTTGCTTTACCCAACTCAATTTTCTCAGTTATTTCAGGTAATTGAACTCCCACACCATTGCCCCTTGGATATCTAAAAGCTGATGGTCTATCGTTTATATCCATTGATGTATTTATCATTCTTACAAGCTCGGCTTCATCACTTGCAGCCATTACCACAAAATTTGGTAATGTTGAAAGGTATGTTATATCAAAAGATCCGGCATGTGTTGGTCCATCAGCACCAACTAACCCCGCTCTATCGATTGCAAATCTAACAGGCAAAGATTGTATGGCAACATCGTGGACGACCTGATCGTAAGCTCTTTGAAGAAATGTTGAGTATATTGCAGCGTAAGGTTTATACCCTTCAGTAGCCATACCCGCAGCAAAAGTGACAGCATGTTGCTCGGCTATCCCAACATCAAACATTCTTTCTGGAAATTTTTTTCCAAATAAATCCATCCCTGTTCCTGATGGCATAGCAGCAGTTATGCCAACGACCTTACTATCTTTTTCTGCATGTTTGATTAATGAATTGGCGAATACTTTTGTATAAGAAGGAGTATTAGATTTAGACTTTTCTTGTTCTCCTGTTTTTACATTAAATTTTGAAACACCATGAAATTTATCCTCCGATTTTTCAGCAAACGAATAACCTTTTCCTTTCTCAGTTTTAACATGGATTAAAATTGGTCCTTCATAATTAATATCTTTTGCATTATTAAATACTGAGACCATTGTATCGATATCATGTCCATCAATTGGACCAATATAGTAAAATCCCATAGAATTAAATAATGTTCCACCAGTTACTGCAGATCTTAAAAAATCTTCAGCTTTTCCAGCTTGATTTTTAAATCTTTTTGAAAAAGCAGATATAATTAATTTTAATGTTTCTCTAAAACTAAAGTAAACTTTACCAGATAAAATTTTTGCTAGATATTTTCTCATAGCACCAACAGGTTTTGAAATTGACATATCGTTATCATTTAAAACAACAATCATCTTTGTTTTGCTTCCACCTGCATTATTCATAGCCTCATAAGCCATACCAGCACTTATTGCCCCATCACCTATGACTGCAATTACATTGCCTGATTTATTTGATAACTTATTAGCTACTGCTATTCCTAATGCGGATGAAATAGAAGTTGAACTATGAGCAGCACCAAATGGATCATACTCACTTTCTGATCTTTTTGTGAAACCTGATAATCCTTCACCTTTTCTAAGAGTTCTTATTTGTTTTTTTCTACCAGTTAATATTTTATGCGGATAAGTTTGATGCCCTACATCCCAAATTAATTTATCATGAGGAGTATTAAATATATAGTGTAAGACAACAGTTAATTCTACAACTCCTAGTCCAGCACCTAAATGCCCTCCTGTTTCAGAAACAACATCAATTAACTCTTGTCGAACCTCGTCTGCCAAAATTTTAATATCAGATTGTGATAATTTTCTTACATCATCAGGAAAATTGATATTATTTAGAAATTTATAATTATTGCTCACTTTGTTCTATTTAAAATATAATTTATTGTTTCTCTCAAATCGTCACTTTTTTTTCCAAAAATTTTTAAACTTTTAAATATTTTTAATTTTAAGTTATCTGCATATTTAATAGTATTATTAGTGCCTAGTAAACTTATTAAAGTAGCTTTTCCCATTTTTAAATCTTTTTTGGTTTTTTTTCCTGCACTAGATGTTTTGCCTCTTAAATCTATCAAGTCATCAGCAATTTGAAATAATAATCCAATTTCGTTGCCTATTTTAGTAAACTTATTCAGGTATTTTATTTTACCAGACATTATAATAGGGGCAACACAACAGAAACTAAATAGCTTTCCAGTTTTTTTAATTTGCATATTTATAATTTGTTTTTTATTTTTTTTAATTTTTTCATAGGTTAAGTCTAAAAACTGCCCACCAGCAATTCCTGTATGTCCCGAGCTTTCGGAAAGTAGGTTTATTAATTCTATTTTTTTATGGTCGTCTAAATTTAATTTTTTTTCACTAAGAATTTGAAATGCAATAGTAAGTAGAGAATTGCCAGCAAGAATTGCCGTTGACTCGCTAAACTTTTTGTGTGTTGTCAATTTTCCTCTTCTTAAATTATCATTATCCATACATGGTAAGTCATCATGTATTAATGAATAAGCATGTATACATTCAACTGCTGCTGCAACTTGCAAAATATTTTTTTTATCTACTTCGAATATAGATCCAATATCAAAGAGTATTTTTGATCTTACTTTTTTACCTCCAGGTAAAAGTCCATAAAGCATTGGTTTGGTAAGTTCAGTTTTTTTTTGTTTGGAAAAATAATTATAAAGATAATTGTTAGTACTATTAACTATTTTATTTAACTTTTTTTGCATTTTTATTTGATTTTATATCTTTAATTTTAAAAATTGTTTTATCAGATATTTCTTTAAAATTTTTTTTGAATTTTTTTTCTATTAATCTATTAATTTTTAATAAATGTGTATAGTCTTCAGATGTATTTTCTAGATTATTTCTATTTTCCAAATTTTTAATAATTTCGTCTGCCAATTCAGTAAGCTCATTTAAAGATTTTGACGTAATATCATCTGGCAAATTTTTTTCATTCATATATTAGTTGGTAATATTATATGAAAAAGAATGATTCAAATATTAAAAAAGCAATAAAATACTTAAATAATAATGAATGTATAGCGATCCCTACCGAGACAGTCTATGGACTGGCAGGAAATGCGTACTCGGATAAAGCAGTTTCAAGAGTATATAAATTAAAAAAAAGACCTAGAAACAATCCTTTAATTGCTCACTATTATAGCATTAATAGCTTAAAAAAAGATTGTGAAATTGATAATACTTTTATTAAACTTTACAAAAAATTTTGCCCAGGACCGATATCATTTGTTTTAAAATTAAAGAAGAAAAGTAGGGTTTCAAAAGTCATTACAAATGATTCAAATTCAGTAGCAGTAAGATTTCCAAGTCATCCTTTAACTAGAAAACTGTTAAAAAAAATTAATTATCCACTTGCAGCACCTAGCGCAAATATTTCAACAAGCATAAGTCCTGTTTCAAAACAGGATGTGGTTGACGAATTTGGTCCTAAATTAAAGTTT
>CABZNY010000040.1 GCA_902527265.1 uncultured Pelagibacteraceae bacterium
GTTTTAAAAGAACTTACAAAAAAATCTGACATCAAAGGACTAATACACGTAGGTTTTTACTTTAGCTTATTAAGTTGTGTTGGAGTTTTAGCATATCTTACCTGGGGGACTTGGTGGTCAGTAGTATGGTTTTACATTTATGGAAATATATTTTGTTTTTGTAATCCTATTTGGCATGAGACTGGTCACAAAACAGCATTCAAAACTAATTTTTTAAATGAAATATTTTATTATATTTCATATTTCATGGCTTATTTTGAGCCTACGAGGTGGAGATTTACCCATTTTGTTCACCATGGAAACACACATTCCACAAAAGACCCTTATGATCATGAAATTGAATATGACAACAATTTAAAAGATACTCCCAAAAAACTAATAATGAATTTAATCCCTTTTGGTGAATTATTATTTTTTAAAAGAAGTATAGCTTTTGAGGTTATTAAACATGCATTTAATATAAAAACTAAAGTAATGACAGATAGTATTCCTGAGAATGCTAGACCAAGAGCTATTTTGATTTCAAGAATTTATGTTGGTATTTGGTTATCCATAATTATTTGGTCTCTTTTAATATCTTCATGGTTACCTGTATTATATCTTTTGCTACCACATTATTATGGAAAAGGTTTACATAAGCTAGTTGCTTTTACACAACATGCAGGTTTAGCAAGAGATGTAAAAGATCATAGACTGTCAGCAAGAGATATGAAGTTAAATAAAATTTTAAGTTTTTTATATTGGAAAATGGAATATCATTGCGTTCACCATATGTTTCCAACTGTTCCAGCTTATAATTTAGAAAAATTACACAATCATTTGAAAGATCAATTACCCGAAATTAAAAATGGATTATTTGAAACTTATAAACAAATAATACCTGCAATTATGAAACAAAAAGATGAACCCAACTATCATTTAAATATTCATTTACCAAACCAACAAATTTATTAATGTATAAGAATTATAAGTTAATTTTCTTTTTAGGAGCAGCTATAATATTTCTTTACATGAGTGTAGGAAAGTATGAGGAATTTAGTATTAAAAAATCTATTTCAGCCTGTGTAATTGCAAAAAGTAAATTAAAAAAGGAACTACAACCTGAAGAGGCTAGAATAATTTGTGAGAAAGAAATTAAAAAATGATTAATATTTGATATTTATAAAAAATTACTTAAATCTTTTTCTAGATTTAAAAGAACGTTATCCCAATTATTAAATTGTTTTTGTTTGTATATTTTAAGATTTTGGTAAGGATGAATTTTATAATATTCATACCACCTCCAATCTGCATCAAATGGTATTAAGCCCCAAGTTTTTTTTTCATGCACACTTGATAAATGTAAAATTGAAGTATCTGAAGAAATTATTAAGTCAAGATTTTTAATTATAGTAACAATATCATCTAGGTCATTATTACCATATTTTATAATTTTCGATTTTTCAAAAAATTCAATATCTCTCTCCCAAATTTCTCTCTGTAAACTATAAAAGTTACAGTCCAGATTTAAAATTTTGTTAAAACTTTCTAGTTTGATTGATCTATATGGTTCCTTTGGCCCAAAAAAATAACCAGACCAAACTAATCCAATATTTTTTTTATTGATATTTATTTTATCTTTCCATTTTTTAAGTTTTTTGTCGTTAATATAGAAAAGATTAAAATAATCATTGTTATTTTTTTTGTAAAAAAATTTATTAAGTGATCCTAATGAGATTTTGAATGAATATTTATCAATCTTTACTTGATTGTCATTTATAATATTTATGTTTTTATATTTTTTTTTAAATATAGGGCTTACTTTTTCTTTAACTACGAAGTCTACTATTTCCACAATTTTAGATAATTCAATTAAATTAAATGAAAATTGTATAGTGTCTCCAATACCTTGCTCGCTGTATACCAGTATTTTTTTGTCTGTTAAATCTTCTCCTTTCCATGTTTTCAAGTCATTGTATTTTTCATCGCTTATTGACTTTCTAAACTCATAATAATTCCATCCATCTTCAAATTTTCCATCTTTAAGTAACATTAATCCATGTAAGGATTTTAACTGTAAATCTTTTGGGAATTTTTTTAATCCTTCAGTTAGTAATTTATTAGCTTTATCGTTATCATTTAATCGTAAATGTAAAGTTATAAGTCTGTGCAAAGTTTTATCATGCATATTTTCTTTTAATAAATTTTCAAGTAAATGGATTGCATCGTATATATTGTTTTTTAAAAGCATTAACTCTGCTTCATTTAATTTAAATTCTATATATTTATCATCTATACTCTTTGCAATTTGATAGTAAGTTTCAGATTTGTTCAAATTTCTAGAAAATAAATAACATTTCAATATGTTGTTAATTATTATTTTGTCTCTCTTCTTAAAAGATAATGCCTTTAAAAAATATTGCTCTGACTTATCTAATTTATTTAATCTAAGGTAACAATTTCCAAGATTGTTATACAAATTTGCTTTGTCTTGAAAATTTAACTCATCACTAATTAAGTAGTACTCAATTGCAATTTTTAAATTATTATTTAACTCATATACATATGCAAGATTAAAAAAAGAAATTGGGTTTTTCTTTGTTTCAATTTCAATTACTTTTTTTGAATATTTTATTGCACTTTTTAAATCATTTGTTTTTATATAAATTAAATATAAATTTTTATATGGATCTAAAAAATTTTTGTTTATTTCAATTGATTTTAAAAAACTGGATTTTGCTTTAATTAATTCATTTTGCTTAACATGTATTGCACCTTTAATATTATAAATGGTATGTAGGTTGTTATCTTCCTTAGTTTCATTGCAAAGTTTTAATGCTTCATTAAAATTACCTTTTTGATAATTTTCAATAATGTCTTTAAATATTTTATTTGTCATTTTTTAAAATATTATTTTCTATATCTTAATTTAAAGTAAATTAGGTAACCATGTTGAAAATATAGGAAATAAAATCATTAAAATTCCATAAATAATTCCAACAATTGTAAACAATGGTACTTCTTTAAAAGCATTAGCAGGATTTTCTTTTATTACTCCAGCTGCAGTGTAAATCCCTACGCAAACTGGTGGAGTAATCATTCCTATTCCAGCAAAAGCAACAAATACTACATATAAATGAAGTAGACTTTGATCAAAAGACAATGTTAATGCAGCAAAAATTGGGACTGTTAAATAGAATACTGGAACAATTTCAATAAAAGTCCCTAAAACTAAACATATCACACCTAACATAGCCCAGAATAAATTTACACTTACGCCCATATCAGTAAAGTAAGTAATAATTTTTTGAGGTGCTTGAGTATAAGTAAGCACAACACTTAAAAAAGTTGCAGTCGCAATAATTGAAAATATAACAGCTGTAATGATTGCTGTATCTCTCAAACAACTTAATAGAGATGAAAAAGTTAATTCTCTATAAATTAAAAATCCTATTGTAACCGCATATACACCTGCGATCGCTGCAGACTCCGATGGAGTTAATAACCCTGCATATATTCCACCTAAGATTATAATTGGAGTTATTAAAGCTGGAAGTGCTGCAACAAAAGAACTTAATCTTTCCTTAAAGGTTGCCTTTCTATCTGCTCTTATATGTCTACATTTAAACAAAACTAATAAGACCATTAAAATTAAAAGTATAACTCCTGGTATCACTCCAGCTGCAAATGTTTTAGAGACAGGAACATATGTAAGTGCACTAAATAGGATAGCAGCATTTGAGGGAGGTATTAAAGCTTCAAGTAATGCAGCTGATGCAGCTAAGACAACTACAAATGGGGTAGGATAACCTTGTTCAATCATTTTGGGCATCATAATTGTTCCTACTGCTGTTATTGCAGCCAATATAGATCCACAGAATGCTGCAAAGAAACCCATAGCAATAACCATTGCAACACCCAAACCTCCTGGCCAATGCCCAACTAAAGTTGTTGCAAATTTTACAAGTCTAAGTGCTGCTCCACCTTTAAGCATCGCCATTCCACTAAAAATAAATAGAGGAACTGCTATAAGGACATGTTTTGTAAGAGCCCCAAATGATACTTGAATTAAAACAGACCAAGGAAGATTAAGTCCACCAATTGCAGCTATAGAGCTACCTAAACTAAATACTAAAAAAATAGGAACAGAAATTATAAGAGCTACCAAAGATAGTATAGATGCTAATACAAACATTTAATTTCTTATTAAATTTATAATATTATCAAATATTAACTCTAATGAAGTTAGAGCTAAAATTAAAAAACCCACAGGGAAAGCCAAAAACATCCACCATATAGGGATACTGATTTCAATTTCCATGACTTGACCTAAATTGAAATACATAATTGTTGCATCAAGACCGGCTTTAAAGAATATACAAGCAGATAAAAGTGCAACTATATTTACAATTAAAAATAAAATTTCCTTATTTTTTTTTGATAATAATGGAGTTAAAAAATCAACTTTAATATGTTGTCCTTTTTTCAAAAGAGGTCCTAATAATGGAAATACTAACCAACTAACCATCACTGGAGGTAATTCTATAAACCAGGCAAATCCAGTCCCCGTTATGAAACGTGTGGCTGCACTTAAAAATAATGCAGCAACCATAATAAAAATGATTAACATTGCGAGAGCTAATGAAGCCGAAGCTAGATAATTATTAACTACTCGCAACGCTTTCATTTTTTTAGATTAAGCAAAAACTTATTCTAATTATTATTTGCGTAATCTTGTGCTGCTTTTAAAGCATCAGCATCAATCATTTTAGCCATCGCAGGCATAACTTTATCTTTCATTAGCTTATCAAATTTAGCTTTTTCAGCTCCTGAAAGAGTAGTTACTACGCCACCTCTGTCTTGAAATTCTTTAAGAACAGTTTCACCATGATCCATAATTCTGTCTGTTGAAAGTGTTCCCACTT
>CABZNY010000041.1 GCA_902527265.1 uncultured Pelagibacteraceae bacterium
AGCCAATTATAAAATCTTTAGGATTATTGATTACTCTTAAAAAGTCACGTCCAGTTAATCCTAATCCAAGACCTAACATTATAAGAGCTAGAGCGATCGGAGCTATTTTTGTAACTACTTCCACTTTTTATCCTTATATCAATAATACTATATTAGTTTTTATATTAATTTAGTATATATAAATTCAAATGCTTTCAGATAAATCAACAGTCTGTCCATTCAATTTACTTGATATTGCTCACCAAAAAAGAGGAGCCAAAGCAGCAATCGTAAATGCAGGCAAAAGACTTCCTATGCTATCTATAATGGATTGCGTAAAAGAAAAATTGATCATCCCTGTTTTTATAGGTGATGAAATAGAAATTAAAAAAACTGCTGAGGATTTAAAATTCGATATCTCTGAATATGAAATAATAAATGAACCAGTTGAAAATAACACTGCTAAAATTGCAGCAAAACTTGCTGGTGATGGAAAAGTAAAAATAATTGTTAAAGGTCATATTCATACTGACATTTTAATGAAAGAAGTTCTGTTACGAAAATATAATTTGATTGGTAAAAAAAGATTGAGTCATATTTGGCATATGACTTTGGATAAAGAGGACAAACCACTAATAATAACTGATGGTGCTCTAAATGTTAATCCAAATGTTAAAACAAAAATGCATATTTTAAGAAATGTTGTTGATTTTTGTCATAGAATAAAAATAGCAAGACCAAAAGTCTCCATTCTTTCTGCAACAGAAGAAGTTTTAGACAGCATGCAAAGTTCACTTGATGCTAAAGAAATATGTGAATTAGCTGAAAAAGAGAGTCTTAATGCAGATATATTTGGACCTCTAGCATTTGATAATAGTGTGTCAAAAAAATCCGCAGAGATAAAAGGTATAAACAATATAGTTGCAGGAGATGCAGATGTATTGTTAGTTCCAAATGTTGAAACAGGTAATGCTCTAGTTAAAATGATGATTTATTTTATGGGAGCTTGTGCAGCAGGAGTGGTTTTAGGAGGAAAAGTTCCAGTGGTAATTACTAGTAGATCAGATGATGCGACAGCAAGGCTAGCATCTATTGCAGCAGCTGTGGTAGCTTTGGATTAAATGAATATTGAAAAAAAATAATAATTAAATTAGGATTTAAGCATGGCAATAAATTATTTAAAAAAATCACCAAAAACATCTTCTACTGATGATACAAAAACAAGAGAGATTGTAGAAAATATTCTAAAAGATATAGAGAAAACAAAAGAAGAGGGATGTATCGAGTTATCAAAAAAATTTGATAAATATGAAGGAGAAGTAGTAGTTACAAGAGAAAAAATTGAACAAATTAAAAAAAATTTAGATCCTAAAACAAAAGATGACATTCAATTCTCTCATGAAAGAGTAAGAAAGTTTGCTGAAGCACAATTAAAAAATTATGGCCAAGATTTTGAGGTAGAGCTTTCTGATGGATTATTTGCTGGACAAAAATTAATTCCTGTTAATACAGCGGGTTGTTATGTACCTGCAGGAAGATATGCTCACATAGCATCTGCAGTAATGAGTGTTACTACAGCTAAAGTTGCTGGTGTTAAAAATATTATTGTTTGCAGCTCTCCAAAACCTGGTGTTGGGGTTCATCCTGCTATTGTTTATACCGCTGACTTATGTGGAGCAGATGTAATAATGAATTTAGGTGGAGTTCAGGCTATTGCTGCAATGACTTATGGTCTTTTTGGTAATGCACCTGCAGATATGCTTGTTGGCCCTGGAAATCAATTTGTTGCAGAGTCAAAAAGAATTTTATTTGGCAAAGTGGGAATAGATTTATTTGCTGGTCCAACAGAAATTGCAGTTATAGCAGATGAAACAGCAGACCCAGAATTAGTTGCTTTCGATTTAGTTGGACAAGCTGAGCATGGTTACAATTCTCCTGCATGGTTATTTACTACTAGTAAATCATTAGCCGAATATGTAATGAAAAGAGTGCCAGAATTAATTGCAGACTTACCAGACTTACCAAGAGAAAACTCTGGTGCAGCTTGGAGAGACTATGGGGAAGTTATTTTATGCGATACAGACGAAGAAATGGCTAAAATCAGTGATGAATATGCTCCTGAACATTTAGAGATACAGACTAAAAACCTTCAATGGTTTCATGATCGATTAAAAAACTACGGATCATTATTTATTGGAGAAGAAACTACAGTTGCTTATGGTGATAAATGCTCTGGAACAAACCATATTTTACCAACAAAAGGTGCGGGAAAATATACAGGCGGTTTATTTGTCGGAAAATTCATTAAAACATTGAGTTTCCAAAGAATGACAAAGGAATCAACTAAAGAAGTGGGCGCAGCTTGTGCAAGAATTTCAAGATATGAAGGTATGGAAGCTCATGCTCGAACTGGAGATGTAAGACTTAGAAAATACGGATTTTCTAATTAGCTTTAAACTCTAGAAAGCAATAAAATTGTGACACCAATCACAAATACAACAATACCTAAAATTTCTGTTAATTTTACTTTTTCCTTGAATAAGTATTTTGAGGAAAAATAACTAAATAATAATTCAATTTGACCAACTGCTCTGACAAAGGATGCTTGGATTAAGGTGAATGCATAAAACCATGAGAGCGATGCAAAAAAACCTCCAATACCAATTAACATACAGTCGTATTTATCATTATATAGTTTTTTAAACTCTTTTTTTTCAAAGACCAAAAGGTAAATCGTTAAAATAATTGTCGGAATTAATAATCCAAAAAGTAAAGTTGATATTACTTTTTCAAAATTTGAATTAAAATTTTCTAAAGATAACGCAGCAGATCTAAAATAAACAATGCTGAGAGCTAAGAATAAACCAGATATAAGTCCAATTAATGTTGTTTTTGAAAATAAATTTTGAAGAAATAATTTTAAATCTTTTATAGATAAAATTATTACACCTAGAGTTGATATTATAATTCCACTTATGCCTAGCTTACTTAATTTTTCATTTAATATTAAATATTCAAATATAGCTACTTGTACAACTTCTGTTTTACTTAGTGAAGTTCCAACAACAAAATTTGAGAACCTAAATAAATATAATAATACAAAAGTAAATATTACTTGAAAAATTGATGCTAAAGTTACATTTATTAAAAAGCCTGGTTGATTAAGTATTTCATA
Source organism: uncultured Pelagibacteraceae bacterium (assembly GCA_902527265.1). Classification (GTDB taxonomy): domain Bacteria; phylum Pseudomonadota; class Alphaproteobacteria; order Pelagibacterales; family Pelagibacteraceae; genus Pelagibacter. The sequence goes on from CABZNY010000041.1 coordinate 3,155, forward strand.
AACTATAGAGACTTCTCTGAAATATATAAAAAACAGAACTAATGCTAAAGGCAGAGCAAAAGAAAACCTAACATAAGTAGATGCTATAGTTGAAACATCCTTATTAATTTTTTTTTGAAATGAGGACCTTAAATTCTGAAAAAAAGCCGCAATAACTGTAACAACTATCCAATTCATATTAAATAATTAATGAAACAATAATATTTAAAAAAATTTAAATTCTTCTTCCGTTTTCGTCAAAAATAAAAATATCTTTAGAGTCAAAATTAATCTGATTTTGAAAATCTTCCTGACTAGAAATTTTTGCACTAAGTTCTAAGTTGTCGTTACTCATGTATACAATTTTTTCATTTCCTAAGTTTTCAACAAGATCAATTTTAGGCTTAAATTTAAATTGTGATTCATTAGATAAGTTAAAATGCTCAGGTCTTATTCCTAAGAAATATTTCTTTTTATCAAATTTAGTTTTTTCAAAAGTTATTTCATTACCTAAAAAAATAATTTTATTATCTGAAATTATATTTTCATTATTTAAAGGTAAAATATTCATTTTTGGAGTTCCTATAAATTGAGCTACAAAAATATTTGCTGGATTGTTGTAAATTTCGTCTGGAGTTCCAACTTGTTCAATATTACCAAGATTTAATATTACAATTCTATCTGCTAAAGTCATTGCCTCTACCTGATCATGCGTAACATAAATCATATTTGTTTTAATTTGATTATGTAATTTGGAAATCTCAACTCTCATTTCTGATCTTAGTGCTGCATCTAAATTTGATAAAGGTTCATCAAATAAAAATATTTTTGGATTTCTTGTTATTGCTCTTCCAATTGCAACTCTTTGTCTTTGTCCCCCTGACAATTGTTTGGGTCTTCTTTCCAACAATTCCTCTATCTTTAGAATTTTTGCTGCCTGCATAACTTTTGTTTGGATTTCTTCTTTAGATCTCTTTTCTATCTTTAACCCGAATGACATATTTTCATAAACATTCATGTGAGGGTAAAGAGCATATGACTGAAACACCATTGCAGTTTGTCGTTTGGAGGGATGTAGATCATTTATTTTTTGATCATTAATGAATATTTCACCCTCATCAATCTGTTCTAAACCTGCGATCATTCTTAACAAAGTTGATTTTCCGCATCCAGATGGCCCAACCAGTACAAGAAATTCGTCATCCTTGCCGGATAAATTGAAGTCTGTAATAATCTTATTGGAGCCAAAAGATTTATGTACTCCGGTAAATTTTATATTTGCCATTTTAGCCTTTAATATTATCTAAAACATCTATGCCGATTTGTTTTAGAATGTGAAGTATATCAATTGGTACCCAATTTTCACGGATTTTTCCTTCATCATGATGGTAAAAATCCATAACACGCATTGTTAATTTTTGCTTATTTGCCTTATATCCAAGCCAATCATTTGAACCGTAATATGCCTCTATACTATGCCATCCTGCACATAGAGAAAATTTTCCATCTCCTATCTCGCAGTAATGACCTAGTTTAAAATAATCTCTTTCTGTAAATGATTTTCTAAAAGGTAATTGATGCATATCAATAAACCCCTCAAGTGATCTTGAAGTGCCTATTCCACATGGACCATACCAGATCATTTTATCATGCCAATATTCTTTTTGAGGATGGTTTAATAATCTATTTTTTAATTCCTCATTTGATAAGTTTTCTTTTTCAGGTTTCAAATTGA
>CABZNY010000042.1 GCA_902527265.1 uncultured Pelagibacteraceae bacterium
TTTTCAATTTTTTCTTTTTTGTAAGACTCAATAATTGTCTGTTTTGAACCAAAATCTGCTTTTTTTCCAGTCTCTGCATCTATGACCATCATTTTAATCCCTTTTGCAATTTTAAAAGGTCTGGCTTCATGTTTATTGACTGCTTTTTTTATAAAATCTTTAAAAATTGGCAGAGCAGTTTTAGAACCTGTTTCATATTTACCTAATTTTTTAGGACTGTCATATCCCACATATACTCCAACAACTAAGTTTGATGTAAAACCAATAAACCACGTATCGGTATTATTATTTGTCGTACCTGTTTTACCAGCTAGTTGCAAATTCAAATCTTTTAAACGTTTTCCAGTACCTCTTTGAATTACACCTTCTAATATAGATGTCATTTGATATGCGGTTTGTGGAGAGAAAATTTGTTTATAATTACTTTTTATAGTGGGAAAATTAGTACCGTTAAAAGATATTTTATCACAATTTGCACAAAACCTTTTTTCATTGTTTGATATTGTAATTCCTTCACTATCTTGAATTCTATCGATTATTATTGGTGCAACTAATTTACCACCATTTACAAATGAACAATAGGCACTAGTAATATTCAATAATGTTGTCTCCGCTGATCCTAGTGAAACTGACAATAATTCATCAGGATTATCATAAATATTAAGTTTTTTTGAAAAATTGATAATTTTGTCTATTCCTAAATTCTGAGAAATTCTAACAGTCATTAAATTTCTAGACTTCTCAACGCCAGTTCTTAATGTGGAAAGACCATAAAACTTTTTACCGTAATTTTCAGGTTTCCACATTTTAAGATCTTCACCTTGATCTAGAACAATTGGCGCATCAAGAATTAATGAAGATGGAGTGTAATTATTTTCTAAAGCTAGAGCATATATAAATGGTTTGAAAGCAGATCCAGGTTGTCTCTTGGCTTGGGTAACTCTATTAAATTCACTTCTTTTAAAACTAAAACCACCTGTCATTGCTAAAACTCTTCCACTATATGGGTCCATAACAACTATCCCTCCATTAACATTTGGTAATTGTCTTAAACTGAATATTCCAGCAGAAATTTTTTTTACATAAATTAAGTCATTTATTTTAAATATTTCATTAAAATTTTTTCTTGTCCAATTAATATCTTCGTAACTTATAGTACCTATTTCTTTATCTGATGTTTCAATTACAGTCTCAAATTTATCTATTCTTTTTACAATAGCAATATGCCAACCTAAAGTTCTTTCTAATTGATATTTATTTAAATTTTTATGCCAGTCTTTATATTTGCGGTTTTCTATGGGACCACGCCATCCTTTTCTCTTATCATATTCTAATAAACCTTTTCTCAAAGAAACCGAAGCCAAATTTTGAAGTTCTAAATTAATTGGAGTTTTTATATTAAAACCTTGTTTATGGACTTTATCATATCCATAGTCTTTTATTACTTTTTTTCTTATTTCCTCTACAAAATATCTTGTATCTTCAAGAAAGATTCTTTTTCTCTTTTTTAAAATAATTTCAGAATTTATTAATTCTTCATATTTATTTTTGGAAATATAATTATTTTCGTAAATATTTTTTAATACTAAATTTCTTCTGTAGGTTGCTAATTCCTTATTTTTGTAAGGATTATATTTACTTGGAGCTTTGGGTAACGCAGCCAACAAGGCTGATTCTGAATAATTTAACTCACCAATTGGTTTATTAAAATATCTTAGACTTGCGGATGCTATACCATATGACCCCTCACCTAAGTAAATTTGATTTAAGTAAAGTTCCAATATCCTCTCTTTCGATAAAGCTCTTTCAATTCTAAATGCTAAAATAGCTTCTTTTATTTTTCTATCCAAGCTTACTTCGTTTGATAAAAGAAAGTTTTTTGCAACTTGTTGTGTAATTGTGGATGCTCCTTCAAGTCTATTTGATTTTATTAAATTAAAAATATTATTTTTAATTGCTCTTAAAACACCTTTTGCATCAACTCCTGGGTGTTTAAAAAAATTTTTGTCTTCTGAGGATAAAAAAGAAAAGATTATTTTTTTGGGAATTGCATTGAATGGAATAAAAATTCTTTTTTCAGTTGAAAAATCACTAATCAATATACCATTTCCAGAATATACTTTGCTTGATACTGGTGGTTTATAACTTTTTAAAAACTTGTAATCTGGTAACTTGTTAGAATAATTCCACAGAATTAAGAAGATGGCTATAAGCGCCAAAAATGAAATTATTGTAAAAGTTAATATAAATTTTTTTAACAATCTGCTCATTTTAGTTTAAATTATTGATCGAATTTGTTAAAGATAAGGCACCGAATTTAAAATAAAACTAATGAAAAAAAATCAAAATTTATGTCAAAAAATTTATATATTGATGCATCGCATCCAAATGAAACTAGAGTTGTTCTTAAAAAAGATGATCATATTGAAGATTACGAATATGAAAGTATAAACAACACATTAATAAAAAATAATATTTATTTAGGAAAAGTAAGCAGAATAGAACCTTCACTTCAAGCAGCATTTGTCGATTTTGGAAGAGACAGACACGGATTTCTATCTTTTAATGATATTCAGTCTGATTACTATCAATTACCTCATAGCGATTTAGAAAAAATAAAACAAGAGGAGGAAAAAGTAAGAGAAGAGCTTTCAAAGGAAAGTGAAAAAACAGAAAATCAAATTTTAGAAGGTAATGAAGAAATAAAGATTAATGATCCAGTTGAAAAACTGGAAGATGAAAACAAGGATAAAATTAACGAAAAAAAATTTCCATCTAAAAGATATAAAATCCAAGAAGTAATAAAACCAAATCAAGTTATATTAGTGCAAGTTTTAAAAGATGAAAGAGGATTTAAAGGTGCAGCACTTAGTACATTTATAAGTATCGCGGGTAAATATATTGTTTTAATGCCAAATACGGCAAAAGGTGGTGGAATTTCTAGAAAAATATTTAACCCTGGGGATAGAAAAAAAATTCGAAAGATTTTAAATGAAATTAAAATTCCAAAAGAAATGGGAATTATTGTTAGAACGGCTGGATCCAACAAAACAAAAAATGAAATTGAAGGTGACCTAAATAATTTAGTATTAATTTGGAATTCTATTAAGGATAATGCATTAAATTCAATTGCACCATCATTAATTCATCAAGAAAGTGATATAATCAAAAGAAGTATAAGGGATATGTATGATGATGAAACACAAAGCATAATAGTTGAAGGAAATGAGGGATATCAGAAAACCAAAAACTACATGAAACTTATGATGCCCAAACAATTAAAAAAAGTTAAAAAGTTTAGAGAAAAACTTCCTCTTTTCTTTAAAGAAAATATTGAAAGAAAACTATTTGAAATTTTTAAAACAGAAGTAAAACTTAATTCTGGTGGCTACTTGGTGATTAATCCTACAGAAGCATTAGTTTCTATTGATATAAATTCTGGTAAATCTATAAAGCAAAAAAATGTAGAAAGCACAGCTTTAGATACAAACCTCGAAGCTGCAGAAGAAATAGCTAGACAAATTAAGATACGAGATTTGTCAGGTTTAATTATTATTGACTTTATAGATATGCTTAGTTTCAACAATCGTAAACAAGTCGAAAGAAGATTAAAAGAGAGATGTAGAAATGATAGAGCAAGGATTCAAATAGGAAGGATAAGTAATTTTGGACTTCTTGAAATGTCAAGACAACGGCTTAGAGAGAGTAATGTTAAATGGTCAATAAAATTAACAAATGAGACTCAAGCTTTAAAAGTGATCAAATTAATTGAAATTAAAACACTTGAAAATACTGCTAAAGTCGTAGAGGTAAAAATTAATGAAAAAATTTTTAGTTATATTGAAAATAATTTTAGTGAAGACCTAAATTATTTTAAAAAAAAGAATAAGATTAAAATTAATCTAAATATTGACCAAAATTTAAGTTTACAGGAATATAGCATGGAGTTTAAATCTAAATCAGGCAAAATATTAGAAACAATTCAAAAAATTGAGAGTTTAAATAAAGTTGTAGAGGATAAAAAAGAACATAATCTTAAAGAGACTAAAAAAAATATAAAATTTAAAAAAAAAAAATTTAAAAAAAAACAAAATTTCAAGAAAAAAAACTAAATTAGTCCCTTTTTAGTTGTAGAAGGTGAACCTTTTAAATTTGGTATTATTCTTCCAGAAAGATAAGATTTTCTTCCAGATATAACAGCGTGCTTCATGGACTCAGCCATTTGAAAAGGATTTTTAGCTTTAGCTATAGCTGTGTTTATCAAAACTGCGTCGCACCCCAATTCCATTGCCTCTACAGCATCAGAGGCCTGACCTATTCCAGCATCAATTATGAGAGGAACCTTAGTTTGTTGTCTCAATATTTTTATATTTGTTTTATTTTGAATACCTAGTCCAGAACCAATTGGAGCTGCAAGAGGCATAATTGCTGACGCTCCAGAATTTTCTAATCTTTTACACATTAAAGGATCATCGTTACAATATACCATAACTTTAAAACCTTCTTTTGTCAGAATTTCAGTTGATTTTAAAGTTTCAATCATTTCAGGAAATAAGTTTTTTTTATCTCCAAGAACCTCCAATTTAACAAGTTTCCATCCACCAATTTCTCTTGCAAGTCTTAATGTTCTTAAAGCTTCTTTTGAATTAAAACAACCAGCAGTATTTGGCAAATAGGTAATTTTTTTTGGATTGATGTAATCCATTAATAAAGGTTTAGTTTTATCTGAAATATTAACTCTTCTTACGGCTACTGTAACAATATCTGCACCAGAAATTTTTATTGCTTTTGCACACTCTTTCATAGTTTTATATTTCCCAGTTCCTACTATTAGTC
>CABZNY010000043.1 GCA_902527265.1 uncultured Pelagibacteraceae bacterium
TATTTTTTTATTTGTTTTTATTTTTTTTGTGGACATCAATAGACACAAGTATTTCAGATTTTAGATTAGATGCTAATAATTTTTTTATTAATTTAAGAATAATATTTCCTTATTTATTTGGATGTATTTGTATTTCAATGATTATTAAAAATTTCTTTAAAAATACAAGGCAATTTAAATTAGATTATTTTACATTTTGTTGTGTTTTTTTTTTTCTAATTCATTCAATTGGACTTTATACATCGGACAACTCAAATCTCAACATTGGTTTTATAATTAGCTGTTTATTTCTTTTTTTAATCATATATGAGTCAAGGAATTACAAGATAGATATTTTTAATTTTTTTAAAATATCCCTTTTCGTTCTTTCAATAGTATTAATTTTGTATGGCTATCAAGTATTGAAATGGTTTTACTTTGATACCCTTAATCTAAATTTATATGGCTCCTGGCCGTTTTCAATGAATGACTTAAATTTTTTAAGTTTAAATTTACCAAGATCCTCTGGTTTAGCAAGAACTGCAATGATACTTTTTATAACCTTATCATTTATGTTAATTGTGAGTGATTATAAATTTCTTTATACAATACCTTCTATATTTTTTTCATTAATAATAATATTAACTCAGTCAAGAATAATATTAATTTTTTATATTGGCTTTTTATTTGCATATTTTTTTTCGTTAATAATATCAAAAACTTTGTTGAATAAAGAAAAATTAAAAATTTTTTTGATTATTTTTCTTTTACCGATTTTATTCTTATTTATCACAGTTAAATATAAAAATAATTTAGTTATTAATATTAAATTTCAAGACGAGTACTATACACTTGGTGAACTCCCATCGGATACCTCATCAGTAATTTTCTTTGAAGATGATGATAGTGATACTGGATATGATTTTTTAATTTTATCTGACTATGATAAAAAAGTTAATAAACAATCAAAGTTAATTAGGCCATTTCAGGCTGAATCAATAACATCATATAGATTCAGAGATTGGAAAAAACTAATTGATCTAAATGATAAAAAAATATTTGGTTATGGTTCAATGGGTGATAGATTTCTAATTAATCAAACTGCATCAAATGGATTAGTCTATTCATATATTGTTTCAGGTTTTGTAGGATCATTTTTGTTTTTAGTCATATTTTTTGTGTCGCTTTATATTTCATTAAAAACAATATTTTTAAATAAGTTCGCTGTAAATAAAGAAAATTACAAGAGTTTAATATCAAGTTCTGTTATAGTTTTCTTTTTATTTAGAAGCATAGTCGAAACCTCATTTGCAAACTTTAGCATCGATTTCATGCTATTTTTTATTTGTTTATACCATCTCATTTATAATAAGAACAAATTACATCTTAAGAAAAAATCTTACCAGAAGTAATGACCGTATTGTTCTAAAAAAACTTTTTTTTGGATTATACATGATCCTTAACATCCATCCTAAATAAAATTTATCAATCATGTCATTTATTGGAGCTTGTTTTTTTGTTAAAAAAGCAATTGCAGCACCAGTACAAATTATTGAAGTTTTAAATTTAAGTTTTTTTACAATAAGCTGAGCTAGTATTTCTTGAGTTCCACCACCAATATTAATTAATATATAATTTGGTTTAAATTTTTTGATTATATTTATTAATTTTTTGTCATGAAAATTCTTCAAATATTTTGGGGCAACGTAAGATTTAATATTTTTTAAATTTTTTTTTTTTAAATAAAGATGATTTGTTTTAGACTCTTCTTGATTAGGGTCTATATTTAAAAACTTAATATTATTAGCAAATTCTTGATTTAATAAAGTTTTCAAAAATAGGTAACCAGAAAATTTTTTAACTTTTTTTCCTTTAAAAATTCTTAGCAATATACAAAAGAAGCCACTATCTAATATTGCTACATCAGAATCCAACAGTGATTGATAATATCTTTGATTTTTATCTATATCACACAATGCAGAAGCTGCCGGAGCAACTAGATATCCACCTCGTTTAATTTTTTTAAAAATTTCATTAAAATTAGTATTATAAAATTTTATACCTTTAAATTTAATTATATTATTTACCATTATATTTAATTTAATTTAATGAAAGTTTTCAATAATATATAATATCTATTTTCTTTAAAAAAATGCAAACTAAAAAAATAATTTATTTTTGGGCTTCCGATGTTTCCAAAAATAGTGGTGAAGGTATTCTTGGAAATTCTTTTTTAAAAAATTTTTCTAAGGATAATAAAAATATAAGATTTGTAAATTTAAACCTTAACGATAAATTTCAAAAAAATGATTTATTTTTTAAAAATATTAAAAATTTTGAAACATTTTATCACAAATATTTTTATTCATTTAAAGGTATTTTAAAACTTTGGACAAATTTTTTTTCAGGAAAAAAAGTTTGTTACCTAAATTATCTACCTCTATGGAATTTTTTAATTTTTTTACTTTTACCTCCCAAAACTCTTATTGGTCCTATTACAGGCACGGCGTATAGAAAACGTTACTCTATATTAATAAATATTTTTGAAATAGTAAGTTTAAAAATTATAAATTTTAGATTTAAGAAAATTTATTTTTCTCATAATTTCTACTTAAGTAAGTATTCTTTAAATAAAAAAAAATTTAAAGGAAACTATATCTTGAAAGATTTTTGTTATAAAAAAAAGAAAAAAAGTAAAAAAAAATTTGATTTTGTTTTATATTATAGAAAAGAGTCAAAATTAAATGAAGATTACTTAATAAATCTTATAAAGCTATTAAACTCATGTAACAATAATTTTGCAATATTGGGTGATAAAATAAACATTAATAAAGAAAAAAATAAAAATTTTGGATTTGTAACCAGAAAGAAAGCCTCTACAATTATCTCTAAATCAAAGTACGCAATTTCAAATCCTGAAAATCTTTACAGCTACTTCACACAAGATTGTTTAAGCCATAATCTCTTAGTTTTTTATAACAAAATATATTTTCAACATAATATTTTTAAACATCAAATGAAGCCAATCTCTTACACCTTTTACAAAAAAGATTATTCTACTATAAAAAATTATATTAAAAAATGAGATAAAGTTTTTAATATTAAAATTTAAAAATTTTTTGAAAATAATATAAAATTGGGAAAAGATATATTCCTGATGTTTGAAATAACAACCTATCAACCGTAGTTGACATATAATGTCTCCAATCGGGATCATTTGTGAAAAAATATATGCAATAAATAAAAAAAATGTTTATTAAAAAAAAGATTAACAAAGGTAAACAATTTTTAACATTTTTTTTGCTAATATTAAACAAAGCTACTAATAAAAATAAAACATAAATTTTACACTTGATTAAAGCAATCAAAATACTGCTAAAAATTGATATAGATCTCTCAAATATATAATCTATACTTAAAATCTTATCAATTTCTGAAAATTTGTATCCAACCCAGCCAGTATTTAATTTACCAAAGATCTCATAAAAAATATAATATTTTGTTAATAAAAAAATTACAAAAAAAATAAATAACCAGATAATTTCTTTTTTAAATCTGTTAGATTTCAATAAATCATTCAGAATTACTGAAATAAATAAAAAAAGTATAAAAAATGCTGCTTCGTTTTTTATCCAAATTGAGATATTTATAAACAGTATTATGGGAAAAATTAATTTATTATTTTTAGTAAATATTAACCTTTGGTAGAGATAAACTATAATTATTAAAATTGAGAAAACAAAGTATTCTTGATAGCCAGACATCAAAAAAAAATCAATTGAAATTAAAAGAAATATTGAAATTAGAAATATTCTTTTTAAATTTTGATTTTTGACGTCAACAAGTAAACAGATGGATAATACGTAGACTAATATATTAAAGATTCTGCCTGTATATTCTGCATTAAATAAACTGTTTTTCCAAAAAAAAGACCATGCATAAGCTCCTAAATGTGGATAAGTGGGATCTCCAGGTATTTGGGATAAATTAAAAAAAGTATATCCATTATAAAAGTTAATTACTTTATAAATCCATAATGCTGAGGCATCCCACTCTAATCTTAAATTAGAACTGATTGAGATACTCATAATAAAAGTAAAAAAAAATAACATAGAAATATTTGAAATATTAAATTTTTTGAATTGAAGAAAATTTGTTAAGGGTAATAAAATAAGTAATAAAAATACCAATTTAGGGTTTACTGAAACAAAGGATAAAATCAAAAATAAATTGAGTAATAAAGATAGATTTAGTACCAATTTTTCTTCATTTGTGGAAACTCCAATTAAAATTTTATTCGCAAATAACTTGAGGGACAAGATCCATAAAATGGAAGATATCAAAAAAATAATGTTAAAAATTTCGATCATTATTTAGTTAATAAAAAACAATTTTCATAGTTTTCTAATATTTTGTACTCTACGTTAGTATTATTCATGGAAATATTTATTTTTGAATTTTCAATACTGTTAAAGTTATTATAATTTAATAAAATTAAAAAATCTGAATAAAAATATTTATTTGTATCATAAAAAAAAAATTCACTGCTTGGATGAATTTTATAATTTACTATTTTTATATTTTTTTTATCAAGTTTGTGTTTAATTCGCATATCATTAATGAAACCATAACCTTGCTTATCACAGTAACCATAATGATGGGTCATCCTT
>CABZNY010000044.1 GCA_902527265.1 uncultured Pelagibacteraceae bacterium
AAGAGAAATACATAGAGACTCTGACTCTAGAACTTTAATATTTTTACTATACTTAAATGAACTGAGCAAAAATGGTACTGGTGGTGATCTTGAAATATACAAATATAATAATCAAGGTCCAATATCCCCACAACCTGATTATAATGATTGTACTCTAGTAGAAACAATTCCACCTAAACCTGGAAGATTAGTCGTATTTCAAAATTCCCATGAAAGTTTACATGCAGTAAATGAGATGAAAAATCATGATGGAAATAGACATTTTTTGTATGGTTCTTTTACACTCCTTGCAAAAAAAAATAAATTTTTAAAGCAAAGTACCAACTCGTTAAAGACTGAATATAATATATTTGACTAATTAAAATGGATGATCAAATAGAAGTAATTATTCCAAGTCTTGGAAAAAAAGTATTGAATGAAACTATAGAGAAATTAAATAATGGATCTATTAGACCAAAAAATATTATTTGTGTAATTTATAATAACAAAAAATTTGTTCCAAAAAAAAATTATAAAAACCTAAAATTTTTCTATACACACACCAAAGGCCAAGTCTCACAAAGATTGATTGCATTTAAAAAAACAAAAGAAAAGTTTATATTACAAATAGATGATGACATTATAATTGATTTTGATTGCTTAAAAAATTTGCTAATTTCAATAAAAAAACTAGGAAAAGGAAATGTTGTTGGACCAGTATACAAAAGCTTTAAGAATAGACCAATACATGTTATTAAAAAAAACAAATTTCAAATAGTTTTTGACCTTTATAATTTTTTAATTTGTAATGCTAAGTTCGGTATAAAAAAATCTGGAACTTTGAGCCAAATATTTCTTGCTTATGGTATCGATCCAAAATTAAAATATAAAGATAGATTAATCAAAACAGATTGGTTGCCAGGAGGGTGTTTATTGAGTTACAGATCAGATTTTATAAGTAATCCAAGATACCCATTCAGTGGAAAAGCTTACTGTGAAGACGTTTTTTACTCAATTATCAGAAATAAAAGACATATAAGCCACTTTGTTGATTTAAATTCAAAAGTAAAAACGTCTTATCAAGCTCCAAATTTAAAATCCTTTTTTGGTGAATTTAAAGTAAGATTCTTCTTAGTAAAAAAATTTAAAAAAATTAAAATTTTAAGATTTTTTTTATGGGCATTTTTTGATTTTTTTAGAAGAATTTTGATTAAGATCTAATTATTAAAATATTATTTAACACGATTGCATCCATATCTGTTCTTACAAAGCAGTCCATTGCTTCTTTAGGAGTCATTACTATTGGCTCATTTTCATTAAAAGATGTATTTAATAAGATGGGAACATTGGTTTTGCTCTCAAAAATCTTAATTAAGTTGTAAAATCTATTGTTGCTATCTTTACTTACTGACTGGACACGTCCCGTGCCATCTATGTGGGCAACAGCAGGAATTTTGTCTATCTTATTTGGTATTATATCCTCAACGCTTGACATATAAGGATTAGATTTATTTTCTTTAAACCATTCTCCTTTTTTTTCAGCTAAAACGGATGGTGCAAATGGTCGAAAATTTTCTCTTCGTTTTATCTTTAAGTTAATTATTTCTTTCATATCTTTAAAACATGGATTTGCAAGTATAGATCTATTCCCCAGGGCTCTAGCACCAAATTCCATTCTATCATTAAAAAAACCTATAATTTTTTTTTCTATAAGCAGATTGCAAATTTTATCGAATAAAATTTCATCATCATTGTATTTTTGGACTATAAATTTGTCATTTAATGAATAATTATCAATAACATTTTTAATTTCATCATCATTATAGGAAGGTCCAATGTAAGGATTTTTTAAGTTTTCAAAGTTTTTATATTTAGAGGAAAGACAACACAAAACCGAACCTATTGCTCCACCTGCATCAGCAGGTGCATAAGGTATATAAATGTTATCAAAACCCTTATTAAATAAACTTTTGTTTGCTAATGAATTTAAAGCACACCCTCCTGCGAATACTAAATTTTTTGAATAATTCAATTTTAAAATTTTTTTTATAATTTTGTTTAAATAAAATTCGAATACTTTTTGAGCAGAAGAAGCAATATTACTTCTTAACTCAAAATCATCTTTAATTTTTAATTTATCAGTTCCAAATACCTCATATAAATCATCACTAAATAGTTGTTCTTGTTTTGGTGATCCTTGAAAATTATAAACAAAGTTTTTCTTGTAATGATTAAAATATTTAAGATTTAATGAAAAAATACTTTTTTCTTTAAAAATTGTCTTTAGAATCAAATCTTTAAAAATAGGTTGACCATAAGAGGCCAACCCCATCATTTTATATTCTTCTCCATATTTATCAAAACCAATAAATTGTGTCATGGCTTCGTAGAAAACCCCTAATGAATGAGGAAAATATACTTTTTCAATAATATCAATACTGTTATTCTTGCATTTTGCAATTGCTAAACTGCAAAAATCTCCAAAGCCATCTATTGATAAACCTATTGCTTTTTCATATTTTGACGGATAATAGGCAGAGGCTAAGTGGCTTAAATGATGATCAACATATTTTAGTTTTATTTTTTTGTTAAGGTTTAATTCTCTAATTAAGATATTTTTTAAATCAAATTTTTTTTTCTGTCTTAAGAAAATTTCAGTTTTCTTTTTTCCTGTTAAATAATTTTTTAAAAAAAAAAAAATTTTTTTTTCATAATTTGAAAAAGGATTTGTATTAACACAAATCAAGGAAACTTTATTAGTTTCAATATTACAATATTTTAGTCCTAATTTAATACTTTCTATAGGTACACCTGCCCAATGTTTTTTTCGATTAATCCTCTCTTCTTCTAAAGCAAATATTAATTTATTATTTTCAAATATGCTGACAGATGAGTCTGCATGATTACTATTAAGACCAATTACAATACTCATCTCTGGTTATGTTTTTTTAATATTTCAGCCTCAATCCATTTGTATGTTTTTTCTAGACCCTGGTGTAATTTAAACTTTGGATCCCAATTTAATTGTTTCCTAATTAAAGTATTATCACTATTTCTACCTCTGACTCCCTTTGGTTTATCTAATTGATAATTTTTTTTCACTTTTTTTTTTGATATAATTTCTATTTTGTCGATCATTTCATTTATAGAAACTTTTTCTTCACTACCAATATTTATTGGCCCATGATACTCGGAGTCAAATAATTTAAGAGTTGCATCAATACAATCATCTATATATAGAAATGAGCGAGTCTGATTACCGTCACCCCATACATCAATTGTATCTTGCTTATTTAAAATTGAGTCTATAATTTTTCTGCACAATGCAGCTGGAGCCTTTTCTCTTCCACCATCATATGTTCCATTTGGACCGTAGATATTATGATATCTCGCAACTTTTACATCTAATCCATAATCTTCAAGAAAATGTCTACACATCCTTTCACTAAACAATTTTTCCCATCCGTACCCGTCTTCTGGATTTGCTGGATAAGCATCATCTTCTTTTAAACCAGTTATTTTTGGATCATCTTGAAGGTCTTTATTATAGGCACAAGCACTCGATGAAAAAAAATATTTTTTGATTTTAAATTCTTTACAGGCCATTAAAAGATGAGTGTTGACTAAAACTGACAACATACATAAAGCTTTATTGTTTTCAATAAAACCCATACCACCCATATTACATGCCATATTTATTACTTCTTCAACACCTTCGACCATTCTAAAACAGTTTGATTTATCTGACATATCAAGAGAGAAATTTTCCGATTTCTCAAAAAGTTGAAACCATTCCTCAAATGGTTTTATGTCTACACCTCTAACTTTATAACCTTTCTCCAATAACTTGCATACCAAGTGACCTCCAATAAAACCACCAGCGCCAGTAATTAATATTCTTTTCATTTAGATTTCAAAAATACTGATAAAGTTAATTTTTATTTATAAGTTTTCATCTCATACTAGTTTAATGCTATATTATCAAGAAATATTATGAAATTAGCAATTGACCTTTTGTGTACAAAACTCAATAGCGGGTCAAAAACTTTCAATTTCAATTTTTGTAAATATTTATCAAAAAAGAAATTAAAATATCAAACATATGTTTATTTAACCAATACTCTTTATTTGCAACTGAGTGACGAATTAGAGAAAAATAAAAATATTAAATATTTTGTTAAATCAGATCTTTATAACAATTCATTTTTTAGAATATTAT
>CABZNY010000045.1 GCA_902527265.1 uncultured Pelagibacteraceae bacterium
CTTCGATATTTTTGGAAATGAAATTGATACTTCGCATGGAAGAAGATTGTCCGGACCATTTGGTGATGAAAAAGTAGCTGGAGCTTTTATATCAAAATTCCTCTTTATTTCCTTGATATATTTATATATTAAAAAAGTAAAATTTAGATATATCGTACCACTAATTATTATTGCTATAGTCACAGTCATATTAACGAATGAGAGATCTGCGAGTATAATGATTTTTACTGCTTCTCTAATTTTTTTTGTTTTATGTAGATATAAATTACAAAACAAAATAATTTTACTAATTATAACAATATTTTCGTTTTTAATGTTAATAAATTCTAATTCAAATTTAAAATCACATTATACACATATATTTAAATATTTTGAAGATAGTCACCATAAGGCTCACTATTTGACATCCTACGAAATTTTTAAAGATAATAAATTCTTCGGTTCAGGTATGAAAACTTTCAGATATTTATGTAATGACGACAAATATGAAAATATTGATTCTATATTTGTAAATGATAGGTGCTCAACTCACACTCATAATATATATTTTGAAATTTTATCAGAGACAGGTCTGATAGGGATTTTGTTCTTTGTATCAACAATTTTTTTTATTTTGTATAATTTTATTAGAAATTTTTTTATAAAGAATGAGTCTTATAATGAAATATTGATGTTATTCTGTTGTTTTTATACATTATTTTGGCCTTTACAGACTACAGGGTCAATTTTTTCGACTTGGAATGGTATATTTTATTGGATATTTTTCGCTTTATTTTTTAGTTTTAGAGAAAAATTTAACAATTAAGATATTTAATGAAAATTTCAATTATTATACCTGTATATAACGAGGTAAATACAATTTTAACTGTATTAAAAAAAGTAAATTATTTTGATGAGTTTGAAAAAGAAATAATAATTGTTGACGATTATTCATCAGATGGAACTTTAGAATTGATTGAAAAATATCAGTTAACTAACCAAAATATAAAATTAATAAAACATTCTAAAAATTTAGGAAAAGGTGCAGGTCTTAGAACAGGAATAAAAGCTGCTGAAAATGATATTCTAATCATACAAGATGCAGATTTAGAGTATGATCCAAAAGATTATAGTAAATTAATTAAACCAATTATAGAGTCAAATGCCGATGTGGTGTTTGGATCAAGATTTTTAGGTGGACAATCTGTAAGGGTGCATTTTTTTTGGCACTACCTTGCCAATAAATTATTAACTTTATTAACAAATATACTTATGAATATGAATTTTACAGACATGGAGACAGGCTATAAAGTTTTTAAGAAAGATATAATAAAAAAAATTAATTTGAAAGAAGACGGATTTGGAATTGAGCCCGAAATTACAATTAAACTGTGTAAAGAAAAAGCCATTTTCTACGAAGTACCAATATCTTATTATGGTAGATCTTATAAAGAAGGAAAGAAAATTAAATTCTCTGATGCAATTAAGGCTTTGATATGTATTTTAAAGTATACATTCAAAAAAAATTAACAATCGATTTTATATAAAATAAAATCTATACTATTTTTGTCATGTAATGCAAAAAAACGACCGATACCTATACTTTCGTATTTTTTGATTCTTGTTAAGTTTTTACATTTCAAATATCTTTCAACAAATGAGTTAATGCTGTCATCTTCTGAAGTCACATCTGGCCATAATATAAGTTTAGTATCAATTTCATTTCTTCTAAAATAATCTGTATCAAACTTTTCAACTATTTCTGGAAAGTAAACTGGAACATCATTATCAAAATAATAAAAATAATTTAGATTACTAAAAATTTTTTGATTTGGATAATTTTTATTTATATCTGAAATTAATAAATGAGATGGAAAAATTTTTTCCAAAATTAAATTTTTATGAACAATACCAACTTTTGATAAAAATATAAATATTCCCATTGGTACAATAACACTACAAACAAAAAATAGTTGTATAATTAAAACTTTCTTTAAAATTAAATTTTTGTCAATGTTAGCAAAGATAGTTATGAATATTATTAAAGGTAAAAACCATCTAATTGAATAGTTGTTCAAGACTAAAACTGAAACTATAAAAAAAATTATTAAAAATATAATTTTTTTGTGGTATTCATATCTAATTGTGAAAACAAATAGTATACTAACACCTAAAACTCTAAAAATATCTGAAAATTGCAATGGTAAAATTAGTTTTAATGGTAATAAAATAAGTTTGTAAATAGGATTATCTATTTTATCACTAATATCTAAAGCAAAACCTCTTAGGTAAGCACTAAATTCATTATACCATATATAATTTTCAGAGTTGATAGAAAAGTAGGGTATAAAAGGATCACCAAAAATTTTACTCTTTATATAAAAAATAGGAAAATAAAGAACTACTCCAAAAAATAAACTTGAAAATATTAATAAAATTTTATTTTTTAAATTTTTTTGAGTCACAAAAAACCAGCAAAAAATTAAAATTAAATAGGGAAAAAATGTTGGTTTTATAACTACACAAAAAATATTTGATATAATAATTAAATAACATACCTTTTTATTTAATTCTTTCTCCAAAAATAAGTAAGCAATAGAGTAGCTAACAACAAAGCATGGTAAAAAATAAAATTTTTGACTTGAAACTAATGCAATCAAATACGGACAGGATAAGAGTATAAGTCCACTTTTTAGTCCTGAACCTGTCTTATATTTTTTTAAAATATAAATATTCGTAACAATTGAAAAAAATAGATATAAAAAATTCGTTAAACTCGAAATATTTTCTAAATTAAAATTTAAACTAAAAGAGTTAATAAATTCATGTGCGCCGATTAGAATATAGTCAAACCAAATATTTTCATAAAAGGTCTTATCATTAATTTTTTTTCCAATTTCTAAATGGTATCTTAAACTGTCCTCGTCCGCTACAGGTTGCAAACTTATTAAAAAAAAGAAAAATAAAATTATATAAATAATTTTTAAATCTGAATCAATAAACTTTAGTTGTAAGTTTTTAATTAAAGATTTAATTTGATTTATTTCAAGGAAAAAAATTCCTATAAAAATTAAAAGGATAAAATAGGCAACATTTTTATTATTAAAACCAATAATAAACGAATAGGATACTATTAAATAAATTAAACAAAAAAAAAAAGTAAAAATGAATAAATTAATCAAAAGATCATTTTCATTTTTGAAAAAATATGTATTAATTCTTTTTGAATATGAATATAAGCCTAAGGTAATTAGTATAAAAAAAAAATAGCTCATTTAAATTATCTATAACTTATCTAAAAATTAAGTAAAACTTAAAATATATAAGTTCATTATTTTAAAAATTTTTATGATATAAAATTAAAATATGAAAACAATTCTTATCTCTGGTGGAGCTGGTTACTTAGGAACTGAATTGACTAAATTTTTACTTAAAAAATATAAAGTAGTTGTTTTTGACAGTTTTAATTTTCCTTGGATGATTAAAAATAAAAAAAAAATATTCAACCATAAAAATCTAAGTTTTAAAAAAAAAAATATCAAAGATGTAAATATAACAGATTTTTTTAATGTTGATTACGTTTGTGATTTAAATGGAATTCCTAATGACCCAGCATCGGAAATAAATCCTGATAGAACATGGGAAATAAATTATAAAGCAAGAGTTAATTTTGCTAGAATTGCAAAATTAGCAAAAGTAAAAAGATATATATTCAACTCAACATGTTCAATATTTGGACGTAATGACAGTGTTGTGTATGAAAATAGTGTTAAAAGACCTGTTAGTACTTATGCTAAAGCAAATTTATCTGCAGAAAATAAGATATTTCAACTAAGATCAAAAAATTTTAAGGTAAACATTTTAAGAAACTCCACTTTATTTGGTTTTTCAAACTCAATGAGATTAGATCTCGTAATAAATATTTACGTTTATAATTTAATTAAAGGAAAAAAAATAATAGTTGATGGTGATGGTAAACAATGGAGACCCTTTATCTCAGTGAATGATATATGTAAAATTTATAGTCTAATTTTATCTAAAAAAAAATTACCATCTTTTAAATGCAATTTAGTTGCATTTAACTCAACTATTAAAGAAATATTAAATGAAATACTTAAAGTTTTACCATCAAGTCGTAATATTACTATCTTTAACAATAAAAACTTTGACAAAAGAAATTATAAAGT
>CABZNY010000046.1 GCA_902527265.1 uncultured Pelagibacteraceae bacterium
CTGCTATTACTGCTCCAGCTCTTTGAAGTCTTTTTGACTCAATTTTTTGAAAATTTTTATCAGAGTTTGGATTTTTTTTTATATATTCATTTAGTATTATTTCTCTATCAATTTTGCCAAGTTGTTCACCCTGAATTATAACTAATTTCCAAGGATTTAATGCACCGTGATCTGGTACTCTAATTCCAGCTTGAATTATTTGATTTAAATCACTTTCTTTAATTGGCTCAGGTGACATTTTCCTTGCCATAACTGAACGTCTTTTTGAATAAAAATCTTCACTCATGCTTACTCAGCTACTTTCCTCCGCACATGTGGTTTTTATTAACTAAATGCTTCTGTCCAAGATCCCCTTGTAGATGCTTTAGAATATTCGGTTGCTCTACCTTCAAAGAAGTTCATATGTTCTACAGCATTCAACATAGTATCTAGCCAGGTTAGTGGATTCTTTTTAACATCATAAATTGGCTCTAAACCTAGTTGGTCCAATCTTCTGTTAGCTATAAATCTTATGTAACCTTTTACTTCTGCAGCAGTTAATCCCTCTAATGGGCCCATCTCAAAAGCTAGATCGATAAAAGAATCCTCATGCGCAACAATTGTTCTGCAAGCCTCATAAAGCTCCTTCTTAAGTTGTGGCGTCCAGATTTCAGGATTTTCTTTAATAAATTCCTTAAAGATTCTGATCATTGAATTACAATGAAGTGTTTCATCTCTTACTGACCAAGTCACAATCTGACCCATTCCCTTCATTTTGTTGTGTCTTGGAAAATTAAGTAAAATAGCAAAACTAGCAAATAACTGTAAACCTTCAGTAAAAGCACTAAATACTGCAACTGTTTTTGCAATATCTTCTTTTGAATTTACATTGAAGTTTTGCATATAATCGTACTTATCTTTCATTTCTTTATACTTCATAAAAGCTGAGTATTCTGATTCAGGCATTCCAATTGTATCTAAGAGATGTGAATAAGCTGCAACATGGACAGTTTCCATAGATGCAAATGCAGTCATCATCATTAAAACTTCAGTTGGCTTAAATACAGTCGTGTAATGTCTTAAGTAACAATTATTTACTTCAACATCTGCTTGTGTAAAAAATCTAAAGATCTGAGTTAATAAATTTTTCTCAGCTTGAGATAAATTTTTTTGCCAATCTCTTACATCATCTCCTAATGGAACTTCCTCTGGTAACCAATGAATTCTTTGTTGTGTTAACCATGCATCATAACACCATGGATATCTAAAAGGTTTGTAAACTGGGTTCTCAACTAATAGACCCATTTTTTTTGGTTGAATTATTTCTTTATTAATTTTTTCTGCTACTGACACGATAAACACTCCTCATAATCTTGTTGGTTATTATTTTCATCTTTTGATTTATAAACGTTTGCTGCAATGTCAGTTGAATTTGCATCATTAACATTTTCAGCACGTTGTATTGATTTAGACCTACAATAGTAAAGACTCTTCAATCCTTTCTTCCATGCTTGGAAGTGAATTTGATGTAAATCTTTTTTATGTACATCTGCAGGTAAAAATAAATTAATAGATTGCGCTTGTGAAATATGTGGAGTTCTATCTGCACTTAAATCTACAAGCCATCTTTGATCTAACTCAAAAGCTGTTTTAAAAACGTCTTTTTCTTCTTGAGTTAAAAAATCTAAATGTGAAACAGATCCTTGGTTTGTTGTAATACTTGACCATACTTCATCTGTATCTTTGCCATGTTTTTCTAATAGTTGTCTTAAATATTTATTTCGAACATTAAATGAACCTGACAATGTTTTGTGGGTAAAGCTATTAGCTGCAATTGGTTCAACACCAGGAGATGTTCCACCACATATAATTGAGATAGAAGCCGTGGGTGCTATTGCAGTTTTGTTCGAAAATCTTTCCATTATTCCATAATCAGCTGCATCCGGGCATGCTCCCCTTTCCTCAGCTAAATCTTTTGATGCCTTATCAACGTGTTTTTGAATATGTTCGAACATTTTTTTATTCCAAACTTTACTCATAACAGACTCAATTGGGATCATTTTCTTTTGATAATAAGAATGAAGACCCATAACACCTAAGCCAACACTTCTTTCTCTTAATGCTGAGTAGGTAGCATCACTGAATTGCTCTGGTGCGTTTTCAATGAAATCTGTCATCACATTGTCTAAAAATCTCATGACATCTTCAATAAAATTCTCATCGTCTTTCCAGTCATCATATTTTTCAATATTCAAAGATGATAAGCAACATACTGCTGTTCTATCTCTTCCATCTTTGTCAATTCCAGTTGGTAAAGTTATCTCACTACATAAATTTGAGGTTTTCACAGTCAAGCCTGCAAGCTTATGATGTTGTGGAATTTGTCTATTAACAGTATCGATGAATATAATATATGGCTCACCTGTTTCAATTCTTGCTGTAAGTAATCTTATCCATAAATTTCTTGCAGATACGGTTGCTTGAACTGCTCCATCTTTTGGACTCTTAAGTCCCCATTGTTCATCTAATTCAACAGCTCTCATGAAAGCATCTGACACTAGAACACCATGGTGCAAATTTAATGATTTTCTGTTTGGATCTCCTCCGGTTGGTCTTCTCATCTCAATAAACTCTTCAATTTCTGGGTGATCTATTGGTATATAACAAGCGGCTGAACCTCTTCTTAATGAACCTTGACTAATTGCCATCGTTAAAGAGTCCATTACCTTAATAAAAGGAATTATTCCTGAAGTTTTACCAACTCTTCCTATTTTCTCACCTATTGATCTAAGGTTTCCCCAATAGCTTCCAATACCTCCACCACGTGCTGCAAGCCAAACATTTTCGCTCCATAGATCTAGAATACCATTAAGACTATCGCTAGCTTCATTTAGAAAACAAGATATTGGTAACCCTCTTGTAGTTCCTCCATTTGATAAAACTGGTGTTGCTGGCATGAACCAAAGATTACTAATGTAATTATATAATCTTTGAGCGTGTAAGTTGTCATCAGCATAATGACTTGCAACTCTAGCAAACAAATCTTGAAAAGATTCGTTAGCTCCTAGATATCTATCTTTAAGAGTAGCTTTTCCAAAGTCAGTTAAATTATCATCTCTGCTTCTGTCAATTTTAATTGTTATGCCTTTTGAATTTTGAAATAGTTCTGTTTCACTATTAAGAGAAAATAAATCCAATCTTTTATCTTTAGGATCTTGATTCACGTTTGGTGTGTAATCAGAGACAGCTTTCCTAATAGCTTGTGATAAAATCTTGTTCATTTAGCTCCTTTTTTGTACTATACTCAATTAAGTAAAACAACTAGATGTTGTATGATGGTTTGGTAAATATACTATATGACCAACAAATCAATAGAACATTTATAGAACTTAAGAAAAAAATTATCAATAAAAAAATAAACAAAATATAAAAATATTAACATGAAAAATTCAATAAAAATTGATCCTTTTGGCTTTAGAGAGTACGACGCGCGATGGTTGTACCCTGATAATATCAATTTAGAAGGTGTGACAAATTTGGGAAAAGGTTTAGGAACGCAGATTATTAATCATACAAATAAAAGTAATCCAAGAATCATTGTTGGCCATGATTACAGATCTTATAGTGAAGAAATAAAATCAGCTTTGAAAACAGGACTAATATCAACAGGTTGTTATGTTGAAGATGTGGGATTAGCGTTATCGCCGATGGTTTATTTTGCACAATTCAATTTAGAAAGTGATGCTGTTGCAATGGTGACAGCAAGTCATAATGAAAATGGTTGGACAGGTGTAAAGATGGGAATCAAGAAAGGATTAACCCATGCTCCGGAAGAGATGAGAGAATTAAAAGATATAACCTTAAATAATAAATTTATTGAAGGTCAAGGAAATGAAAAACAAATTAGTGATTTTCAAAGTGTTTATAAAGATGATCTTATAAATAAAAATAAAATTAAGAAAAAAATTAAAGCTGTAGTTGCCTGTGGCAATGGAACAGCAGGAGTATTTGCACCGGACATTTTAAGAGGAATAGGATGTGATGTAATAGAGCTAGATTGCAATTTGGACTATA
>CABZNY010000047.1 GCA_902527265.1 uncultured Pelagibacteraceae bacterium
AGACTTTGAATTCTTGTCTATTGCCAACTCTGAAATATTACTTATTCTCTCACCAATTTTAAATTCTGATAATTTTGGATCAATATTAAATGTTTTTTCATTATTTATATTATATTTAGTTTTATTAAGAAATGATAAGAAATTCATTTTCTTTTTATTATCCTGTCCACTGATTGTTTTCCTTATTTCAACACAAAAATTGCAACTATTTTTTGGAATACTTTATTTATTACTGTTTATTATTTTAAAAAGAAAACTAATTAAAAATAAAATTGATTTATTTATATTTATTTTCTTACTCTCATTTTATGCAACAGCAAAATTGAGTTATGTTTTACTATCAATTCCACTTTTTTTTTATTTTTTAATACAAAATAAAAAATATATATTTCTTAATCTAATTTATTCTTTTATGGTATTATTAATATTTGTATTACCATTATTTCTAATAAAATTAAAATTTTTTGGAAACCCAGTTTCTCCATTCTTTGATAATATTTTTATTAATAATTCTAGAGAAATTTATGATGCCTATGCCTATATTTTAAGATCAACAGGAGGATGGTTAGATAATGTATATGATTTTAAACAATATATTAATGTTTTTTTTCCAACATCAACCAGCCAGTTAACTAGCACATTAGGAATAATTTTTGTGTTTCAACTATGTAACATAAGATTACTAAAAGAAACTAATTATTTACCAATAATTTTAATTCTACTTATTATTCTAAGTGGACAGTTAATTCCAAGATATTACTTTGAAGCTTTTTTAATATTATCATTTTTCTACCAAAATGAAGGTAAAATTATTAATTACGTTAAATTTTTTCAAGCAATGTTTGTAATTACTTTTTCAGTAATATTTATATTCATATCTTACATAAATTATAATGTAATAAATGATAAAGAAAAATTTATGAGTCGTTTTTCTTATGGATATTTGAACAATATTAATTATGAGAAACTCTCTATAGATGAAAATATCTTAGTGGCTAATGAAGGAAGAGAGGTTGTATTTTTTAAAGAAAATATTTTCACTCTTAGATATATAGGAGCTATACACTCATATAAAGGAAAAAAAAATAATATTGTTAAAAATTATATTAAACAAAATTCAATTAAATATATTATCACTGATGATATAAATTTTTTCCCTAAATGCTTGAAATTTCATGAAGTGCGAAAGATTAATCAATATATAGCCGTAAGAAATTTTTTAATTAATAAAAATATTATAAAAAGCAAAGTTTTTAAAATTGATGCAGCTAAGTGTTAAAAATTCTTAATTTGAAGAAATTTTACCTATAGATTATATCATATGTCATAAATTTTTTATGTTTGTTTTTGATTAATTCTTTGTTACCTATAGGGCTATCATCTATCCAACCTTTATAATATTTAAAATTGTTCAAATTCATTTTTACTGGAGGAGTATACCAACCCACCTCTTTTATATGTATATAAGGATTATTTTTAAAATCGGACTTATTTATACGTATAATATTTTTTGAAAAATTAAATACTAACAAAATAAAGATTATTGATACAAAAAAGTTTTTTCTGTAGTAAAAATTTTTATTTGAAAAAATAAAATATATGAAACCGCTTAATATTACCAACATATGGTGAAACCTAATAACTGGCGAATAAACAAAAATAATAATATTAACAAAAAAAATAAAAATTAGTGCTAAGTCGATTTTGTTCAATTTAAATTTTTTTTTATAAGATTTACTTGAAATAAGAAATAGTATAAAAGACACAAGTAGTGTAAAAAGAAAATTATTTAACTCTTCAATATTTTTGCTAAGCCAAGTGTAGATCCAATTAAAATTTTTTAAATAATTTTCTAAATCTAGTTCTCCCCCATAAAAATCATAAGATTTATACATTCTGTTTGTGTCGTCATATAACTTAACAGCAATATCTTTACTATTCCAATCAAGGTATGTGATGCATGTAAAATCTATAGGATAAATTAAGCACCCAGATATGAGTGTATTTTTGAAAAATATTATAATTAACAAAAAATATAAAAATAATGCATTTTTTGTAAAAATTAATTTATTAAGGTTTGATTTAATTAGAATTATCAGAGGGAGAATAAAGCATGAAATAAAAGTAATTTTTATTGAGGTTAAAAAAATACATAATTTTATTAAAATACATGTGAAAATATTGTTGTTTTTTTTATTGTTTTTGAAGATGTAAAAGTATTTTATAAAAAAATATATTATAAAACAATAAATTAACACACCTGGTCTATCAATACCAAATTCCTTAAGTCTGCTATACTTAATAAGAAAAAAAAAAATTAAAATTGAGGATATACTCAACAGATTTCTGTACGAATTAGATTTTTGATCATAAATTATTTCGGAAAATAAGTAAGAAATTAAAAGATAAAAAATAATGCCATTTAAAACATGTATATCTTGCAAAAAAGTATTTTCAAAATTCAAAAAGGAATGAAGAGAAAGCCATATAGATGAAGTTCCAAATAAATGGTTCAAAAAATTAGATCCAACTATATACTTATGATTGTCCGAATTTATTATTGTACTTCCATGATAATGGTTTAAGTCGTCTGAAAATCCACTCCCATATATATTCGCTATAATTAAAATAAAAAATAATACAAAAAATAATTTACAAATTTTATTATAATTAAAAATTAGTTTTTTTCTTAATAAATATGTTGTTATTATTCCAACAAATACATTGAGAACAAGTAAACTACTACTTAACGGAAAAAAAAAATTTAAAAAAACTGATAAAAAACCTGTTAAAATTAAGCCTATTATTGATATTTCAAAAAAATTAAAAATAAGAAAATTATTTCTGTAAATAAGATTTAGATAAATGAGTCCATTAGAAAAAATTACAAAAAAAAAAATTATAAAATGTGATATTATATTAAACATTTTTTTTTTTTAAAAAATTCAATGAAATTAAGTAAATAAGAGAGAAAATTAAAAGTGAGTAATATGTATAAACATCTAATGTTGTAATTAAATATGGCATCACAGCAAAAATAGAATAAGGAATAAAAACATATTTTTTATGAAATATTTTCATCAAAAGATGATGGAAGTGGTTTTTGTCGCTTTTGAATGGTGATTCTCCAGAAATTATTCTTTCCACTGTTACTCTTGCAGCATCAACACAAGGCAAGAAAACAACTAACATTATTTCATCAAATAATATATCTTTGTTATTGTAAGCATCAATAAATAGTAGAGAAAATACGCATGATATAAAGCTTATTCCAGAGTTACCTAAAAATATTTTACCAAAAATATTTGGAATAAATAAAATTAATAAAGAGATTAAAATTGAGTAATGAAATATATTTACTTGATTAGTTATTTTTAATAACAAAACAATAAAAAATATAGATAAAGCTATGCTTATTCCATTTAATCCATCTGCAAAATTTAAAGAATTATAAAAAAGATATATACAAAATATTGTAAAAAATAATGATCCTTGATTTAATAAAACTACATAGTCTAGGTTTTTAAATTCTAAACTACTTATGATAAGTCCCTTATCTAAAGGTAATGTTACAAATAATACGAATAATAGTATGAAAGTTTTTGATTTTGCATTTAGTTGAATTTTATCATCTATAAATCCTGTGAAAAAAAAAGTAACATATAAAAAAATCCAAATTAAAAGTATTTTAATTTTAATAAGTGAAAAAAAAGTTAAGAAAATCAGACTTAAAGTAATATAGGGAAATAGTATTATACCACCAGCTGCTGAAATAGGCATTTTGTGAACTTTTCTGTTATTATCAGGTATATCAATGATTCCTAACTTTGTTGATATCTTAATTCTGAATATATAAATTAAAATTGAATAAATTATTAAAAAAAGGTGAAATAAATTTTCATTCATAATTTGAAACTTATCAGATCAAAAATTATTAATAAATGATGTACTATAATTTAAAAAAATATAAAGAAATATTTTTTCTTGATTTATTTGTTTATTTTAT
>CABZNY010000048.1 GCA_902527265.1 uncultured Pelagibacteraceae bacterium
GCACTATCTGCATCTTTAAGTTCCTCATTTATATTCTTGCCATATTGAGTTTTTATTGAATTAATAAAAACAAAAGAATTTTTTCTTCTATAAACATATATTTTTTTAAAAATATTATTTTTTAATAAAAAAATTAATATTTTTTTTGCCCAATTACCATAACCTACTATAATATGTTTGCTCATAATGAAGAAAAAACTTTCTATAATCTTACCTGTTTATAACGAAATAAATACACTAGAAATAATTATAAAAAAATTAATTAATTTAAGACTTTACAATAAATTTGTTAAACAAATTATAATTGTAGATGATTGCTCTACAGATGGATCTAAAGAGATTATAAAGTTTTATGGAAATAAATACAAAAACATAACTAGTATTTTCAAAAATTCAAACAGAGGAAAAGGGGATTCTCAAAAATTAGCTAAAAAATACGTTGATGGTGAATATGTTATTATTCAAGATGCTGATCTTGAATATGATCCTGATGATATAAATAAGTTATTAAAAATTGCGCTAGAACAAAAAAAAGACTTTGTTATTGGTTACCGTAAAATGAAAACGTCCATTAACCATCCATATTTTTATTTTAGAGAATTAGCAGTCAACTTTCTAAGTTTCATGATTAATATTCTTTACAAAGTTAATATAAGAGATTGTGCATGTTGTTATAGATTATTTAAAAAAGATTTATGGTTAAATATTGATGGTCGTGGGGATAAGTTTGAATATGATTTTAGTATAATTTGTCAAGCAATTAAAAATTCAAAAAAAATAGGTCAGTGTAAGGTGTCTTATAATGCAAGAGGTTATTCTGAAGGAAAAAAATGCACATGGGATGTAGGATTACATGCTTTAAAAAGAATTATAATAGATAAGATTATTTAGTAATTCTTAATTTTGGAAATGGAGTAATTATTTTAAATTTTTTCTTTTTTTTAAATTTTTTTAATAATTTTTGACTTATAGATTGTGAAAAATTCCAAGCAAATATTATTATATAGTCAAAATTTTGCTTTTTTAATATTTCAAAGTTTATAATTTTAAAATGTCTACCTGGTGTAAAACGATTTTGTTTTAACTTATTATCATCTACAATTTTTGTTAAATATTTTGTTGTAATTCCAAACACATACGAAAATGTAGTTACTTTGGCTGGAGCACCATATCCTACTAAAATTTTATTTTGTTCTACAATATTTTTCTTTAGATAATTTTTAAGCTTTTTTTTGTGCTTTTTAATTCTCTTATAAAAATTTAAATATGTAGAATTTTTAAATAACCCCATATTTTTCTCTTTTTCAATTTGATCAACAATTTTTCTTTGATTAATTGATTTTTTATTTTTACTCACATATACTCTTATAGATCCTCCTTGAGCACTGATTAAATCAAAATCAATTACTTCCATATCAATTGATTTAAAAAAACTTATTAAAGGCTTAAGGGAATGGTATGACATATGTTCGTGATAAATAGTATCAAAAGTTAGTTTACTAATAACATCTTTCAAATATGAAACTTCAAATATGAAAAGTCCATCATGAGATAAAATATTTTTTACACCTAAAGCAAAATTTCTTAAATTTGGAACGTGTGCGAAAACATTATTAGCTGTAATAATTTTGAACGAATTATATTTTTTTTTTAATCTAAAACTATTTTTGTAATTAAAATAAAATGTATTTACATCTATTTTTTTTTTTAAATTGAGTTCTCTTAAATTTTTTGCTGGCTCCACACCAACAATGTTTTTAAAACCTAGTTTTTTAAAAAAATATAAGAAAGTTCCATCATTACAAGCGATATCTAAAATTTTATCTTTTTTTAGATTTAATTTTTTTTTTTTTATAATTTTATTAGAATAATCTTTAAAATGCTTAATCAAAACATCTGACGTTCCTGTAACATAAAGGTAATTTTGAAAAAGTAATTTTGGGTTAACTATATGCTTTAACTGTAAATGTTTACAATTCTCACATATAACACATTTAAGTGGCGCAAAGATTTCTTTTTGAATTTTTTTTTTATAAGAATTTGCGAGAGGAGTTTTGTTAAAATTAAGAACATCTTTTAAGTTTGTTTCGTTACAAAGAGAGCAATTTTTACGATTAATATAATTTTGATTTTTTTTAAAATCTATTTTCATTAGTCATAAAATCAATTCTAACTGTGTCTTCCTCATATGTATTTTGATCTCTTGGATTTTTACTAACAACTAATATTTCTGTTTCCTCAGTATAATACATTGCATGGTCTATCATTGGGCCAGTAAATAATAAATTTCCTTTTGTTATTATTTTTTTATTTATTTTTTCTTTAGAATTTGTTTTTTTAAAATAATATTCAAATGATCCTTTGATAACATATATAAAATGCCAATCTGACTTATGATAATGGTTTGCCCTCCAACTATTTTTTTTTGAAAGAATGATAGATGCACTTTTCATTTCTAAGTCACATATTGGTTGTATGTGTCCTCTATCGTCAATAAAACCTTCAGGTAACTGGATCAAATCTTTGTTTAAATACTTATTCATTATTAGATAAAATATATATTTATTCATACTTAAATAAACATTTATTTTATGAAAATAAAATGTAAATTCACGACATATGGATAATGAAAATTATACCAATTCCTATAATATTTTAGATAAATTTATTGCTAGTTTTAGATTAAAGGAAATGAAAAAAAATGTTTCTCTTAAAGGCAAGAATGTAATAGATTTTGGTTGCGGTTCAGACTTTACAAAACTTACAAATATTTACAGCGAATGTAAAAAAATAACAGCCATCGATAAAACAGAAAATGACTTTAAAAAAAAAAATTTAAATTATATAAATTATGATAATGACTTAAATTTATTAGATGAAAAAGTTGAAAATAATTTTTATGATATAATAATTTTAACAGCAGTTATTGAGCACTTAGATAATCCAGAAATAATTTTAAATATTTTAAAAAAAAAACTTATAAATAATGGTATTATATTTTTAACTGCCCCAAGTTGGAAATCTAAACCAATATTAGAGTTTCTTGCATATAAATTAAAAGTTATAAATGAACATCTTATTAGAGAACACAAAAGATACTACGATTTAGAGGAATATAAAAAATTATCAAAATTGATTAATTTAAAAATAAAAAAATTTTATTTTTTTCAGTTAGGTATGAATACTGTTTGTATTCTTAATTAAACTTTTATTTGTAATCTTTCTTTTCTACATGTTCTAACTAAAACTGGATTTATTTTTCTAGTCTCGAAAAACTTTTTACAAGCTTCATAGTGTCCCTTCCAGTGCCCATAATCATCATGAATAATGTATCCGTTCTTATTTACTTGATCATAAAGAGCCTCGAGTATTGAAATTGTACTGTCATAAAAATCTGTATCTAATCTTAATAATGCTATATTTTCTTGAATTGAATTCTTAAGTTTTTCTGTGCTTCTTACATCAATTTTAACAAATTTTATATTATCTAAAGGATAATCAGTATTAATTATATTTTTTTTAACTTCTTTAATGGTTCCAAGCATATCATTTTTATTCATTTTACTGCCATCAACAACTTGATAATCTATTTCAGAAGGTTCGGTCATTCCTTCGAATGTATCGATAAGATAAATATTTCTATTTTTCACATTTAAATATTTCAAAGTCTCTAAAAAAATACTAATCTTTTCACCTTTAAATACACCACACTCAACAAAACATCCTTGAAGATTTTGATTTATTATATTTTTGGTTGTTATAAAAGCTGTATAATTAGTTTCAGTGACACAATTGTGTTTATATATTTTTTCAATTTTATCACAAATTTTTAAAAATTCTTTGTCAAGATATGGTTCATCTTTTAAGTAATCTACTTTTTTGATTACTTTTCTAA
>CABZNY010000049.1 GCA_902527265.1 uncultured Pelagibacteraceae bacterium
AATTCCTCCTTATTCAGTAGTGGTTCCAGGTTCACTTCCCGATAAAAATAACGCAACTGCACCTTCATTATATTGTGCTGTAATAATTAAGCAAGTAGATGAAAAGACAAGATCTAAAACTTCTATTAACGATCTCTTGAGAGAATAGTTTCGATGAAAATTATAAATGAACTTCAGTTAGCTAAAGAGCTAATTAAATTTCCAACTGTAACTCCTATAGATGCTGGAATAATGAAATTTTTGGAAAAAAAATTAAAAAAACTTGGATTTAAAACTAAAATTCTAGAGTTCAAAGAAAAAGGAAATGCTCCAGTTAAAAATCTATATGCAAGATTAGGGAGCAAGGGTCCTAATTTTTGTTATGCTGGACATCTTGATGTTGTTCCTGCTGGAAATTTAGGAGATTGGACAGTAAATCCATTTAAACCATCAATTAAAAATGGACATTTAATTGGAAGAGGTGCAAATGATATGAAAAGCTCAATAGCTGCATTTGTGTCTGCTATAAGCGTTTTTGTTGAAAAAAATAGAGGATTTAACGGATCGATAAGTCTTTTAATCACTGGAGATGAGGAAGGTGTTGCCATCAATGGAACCAAAAAAGTTGTAGACTATTTAAAAAAGAAACGAGAGAAAATAGATTTTTGCTTGGTTGGAGAGCCAACTAATCCTAATAAATTAGGTGAAATGATTAAAATTGGTCGAAGAGGAAGTATGAACGGTCGATTAACAATCACAGGAGTTCAAGGGCATGTAGCATATCCTCATAGAGCAAATAACCCTTCAACTACTCTAGTGAGAATACTTAAAGAACTAAAAGATTTACGATTTGACAAAGGCACGAAGGATTTTCAACCAACAAATCTTGAAATTACAAAAATTAATATAAATAATACCGCAGACAATGTAATTCCAGGTCTTGGATGTGCTTCGTTTAATATAAGATTTAATAATATGCATACTTCAAATTCCATCAAAAAAAAAATTAATAAAATTTTAAAAAAAATATGTAATAAAACTAAATCTAAATATAAAATTGATTATAGTGTTTCAGGTGAAGCTTTTCTTACAAAGCCTAATAGTACAACATTTATGATACAAAATGTTATTAAAAAAGTTACTAAAATAAAACCTAAACTTTCAACTACTGGAGGCACATCAGATGCAAGGTTCATTAGGAAAATAGCTCCTTGTTTAGAATTTGGCTTAGTAGGAAAAACTATGCATAAAGTTGATGAGGCTGTCTCACTAACCGATTTAAAAAAATTAAGTTTAATATATTCAAAAGTTTTAAAAAATTATTTTAAGTGAAGACTGGTCTAATCACTTCAGATACTTATAAAAACCATAATACTGGTAATGGCCATCCAGAAAAAATTGACAGGGTTACCGCAATAATTGATAACTTTAAAAAAGTAGATAACAAAAATCTTATTTGGAAAAAACCAAATAAATTTGATGAATTTTTTTTAAATAAAACCCATTCAATAGAATATATTAATCATGTTAAACAGTCTTTTCCAAAAAAAGGTTTTGTATTTTTAGATGGTGATACAATTGTTTCCCCTGGTAGTAAAGATGCTACTAAAGATGCAGTAGGT
The DNA here is from genome assembly GCA_902527265.1 of uncultured Pelagibacteraceae bacterium. Taxonomy (GTDB): domain Bacteria; phylum Pseudomonadota; class Alphaproteobacteria; order Pelagibacterales; family Pelagibacteraceae; genus Pelagibacter. The sequence continues at coordinate 1,602 of CABZNY010000049.1, forward strand.
TCAATTATTACAGCAATAGATGGAGTACAAAATAAAGAACTTAAGAATGCTTTTTGTGCTGTAAGACCACCAGGTCATCATGCAGAAAAAGATAAGGCTATGGGATTTTGTATTTATAATAATGTAGCTGTTGGTGCTAATTATCTTATTGAAAAGTATAAATACAAAAAAATTGCAATAATTGATTTTGATGTTCACCATGGTAATGGAACTCAAGATATTTTTTATGATAATGAAAAGGTATTGTATGTTTCTACTCACCAATACCCTTATTACCCCGGCTCAGGTTCACACAAGGAAAATGGAAAATTTAATAATGTATTAAATATTCCACTAGCAGCTGGAACAACATCTGAAGTATATTTAAATGCATATGAAAATGTTTTAAATAAAATAAAACAGTTCAAGCCTGAATTTTTGTTATTTTCAGCTGGTTTTGATGCACATATTGACGATCCGTTAGCACAAATGAGATTAAGAACAGAGGATTATTATACAATTACGAAAAGGACTTTAGAATATTCTAAATCTTTTTGTAATGGTAGGGTCGTTTCAATTCTTGAAGGTGGTTATGATCTTAAAGCATTACAAAGTAGTACCCAAAGACATGTTGATGCGTTGATAGAATTTAATTGATAATATTTTTTTAATCACTAAACACAAATAAATGAAATTATATAAGATTAAAAAGTCTGATATTGATAAAAAAGGTAAAGGACTTTACGCTACAAGAGATATAAAAGAAGGTGAGAAAATAATCGATTACATTGGTAAATTGATAACCAAAAAACAAACTGAGAATTCTGAAAAATATGATAACAGTAAGCCAATATATTTATTTACAGTAAATAAAAGATATGACCTCGATGGGGATTTCTCATGGAATACAGCTGGTCTAATAAATCACTCATGTGAAAATAATTGTGACTACGATGGTAAGGGACTTAAAATTTGGGTTAAGGCTATAAAAGATATTAAAAAAGATGAGGAATTAACTTGTGACTATGGATTTGGTTATGACAAAGATTACAAACAATTTCCTTGTAAATGTAAGTCAAAAAATTGTTGTGGCTATATTGTAAGAGCAGAGTCGAGATGGAGAATTAATAAAAAATTCTCAATGGGTAATAGGAAAAATTAGTATAAAACTTTTTTCAAAAATAATCCTTCTGCTGGTGCTGGTGGTGCGCATAAGTTTCTATTTTTTGATTTAATTACACTTATAAATTTTTTTAATGTCCACTTTTTTTCACCAATATATTTTAAACAACCAACCATTGATCTAACCTGTTGTTTTAAAAATGATTGAGATCTAAACTCTAATTCAATTTTGTTTTTTGTCTTTTTAATTTTAACTGATTTAATTGATCTTATTGGGCTCTTTGCATTGCATCCAGATGCTCTAAAAGTTGAAAAATCATGAGTCCCAATTAACTTTTCTGCTGCTTTTTTCATTATATCTAATTCTAGATTCTTAATAACAAACCATCCTCGCTTATTTTGAAGGATCGGTTTACTTAATTGATTGAAAATAACATATTTATAAACTCTCTCTTTTGCAGAAAAACGTGCATGAAATTTCATATTTTTTCTTTTTATTTTTAAAATAGCTATTTCGTATTTATTTAAAAAATAATTAATTGATTTTAAAAATTTATTTAAATTTTGGATTTTTCCAGTGACATCAAAATGTGCAGATTGCTCAATTGCATGAACACCGGTATCTGTTCTTCCCGAACCGAGAAGTGTAATTTTTTCATTTAAAAGATATGAAATTTTTTTTTGAATTAATCCTTGTATAGTTTTGCCTTTTGTTTGTGCCTGCCAACCTATGAAAGAAGATCCAACATATTCGATTAGAATTTGATATCTGAACATGTTTAATTCAAATCAGTGCCTTTAGTAATTTGGCTACCACGCAGAAATTCCTTAGTTTTTTGAACTGTTTTACCTTGTCTTTGTATCTCAATGATCTTTATTGAATTTTCACCACAACCAATTTCAAAATTATCTGATAAGACATATCCTGATTTTCCACTTAAAATTGATTTTTCTGCTTTTAGTATCTTATATCTTTCCCCTTTA
>CABZNY010000050.1 GCA_902527265.1 uncultured Pelagibacteraceae bacterium
TTCCCCAAACTTTAAAGTTTACCCAAAATTCTTCTGTTTGAGTTCTCCAGATTATTTCATTTAAAATTGCTAGAGCAAAAAAGAAATACATCCATCTCTTATTTAAAATTTCCCAACCCTCATCACTTAAGGGCATAGATTTGCCAAGCAATTTCTTCAAAACCGGCTCGTTTGTAAAGTATTTTCCAAACATTAATGCTAGACCAAATAAAATATTTATAATTGTGGGCTTCATGTAAATAAATATAGGGTCATCAAAATAAATTGTTAGACCACCAAATACTGTTATCAATACTCCACTAATAAGTGGAACTTTTGGAATTTTTTTCTCAATTACCCAAACAACTAAAACAGCAATAATTGTTGCAACTATAAGTGGAGGAATTGCAATAATTAAATTTTTATCATTGTTATAATAAAAATAAAAAAATATTACTAAAGGCCCTAAATCAGTTACAAATTTTAAAATAGATTTATTCACTGCTACATAATAGCAGAATAATAAAACATTCACATTTTTTTTATTGATTTTTAATTTTAAATATCCATATTTATTGTGTGAGCATTCAAAAAGGTAAATTTTCAATTGGTGATGTTGTAAAACATAAGCACTTTGATTTTAGAGGAGTAATATATGATGTCGACTTTGAATTTAATAATTCTGAGGAGTGGTATCAATCAATACCAAAAAATGTGAGACCAAGAAAAGATCAACCATTTTATCATTTGTTAGCTGAAAATGATGAAATCACATATGAAGCATATGTTTCTGAACAAAATTTATTGGTGGATGACTCTGATGAACCAATTAAGCACCCTCTAATTAACGAAATATTTTCAGGCAAAAAGGGTTCAGGCTATTTTAAACCTTCTAACTAGATATATTTACATTTTTTAAACACATTTCGTGCAAATCTTCGTCACAGATTATGACTAAAATAAATAATATTTTGACCAAGGATGCTTTAATCCCATTTATTTTATCTCCCTCTGTGTTCTTGGTCAGAATAACCCACCAGAAAAATTTTCATAATTTAAATTTGTGTTATAGATAACAGAAAATGTTTAACTATTTAAAACCAAACAACCTATTAAAAATAATAAATAAAACACATAAGTTTGTATTTATTACTTTTTTAGTAATTATAAGTATTGGCCTTGTTGAGGCATTAATACTTTCTCCTGAAGACTATAAACAAAGCGACTCAGTGAGAATTATGTACGTACATGTTCCAGCCGCTTGGATTTCTCTTGGAATTTTTTCCTTAATTGCTGTTTTGTCATTTGGTATTTTAGTTTTTAAAAATAAGAATCTTTCTTTAATAACAAAAAGCTTAGCACCATCTGGTTTTGTCTTTAATATTATTGCTTTGGTAACAGGATCCATCTGGGGAAAACCTACTTGGGGAACTTGGTGGGCATGGGATGCAAGAATAACATCAATGTTACTACTTGCTTTTTTCTATTTGATGTTTCTTCTAAGTTGGAGGGTAACTGACAATGAGGAAAAAGCTGTAAAGATTAGTTCGTACATAGCAATAATAGGTTTAATAAATGTCCCTATAATCAAATTTTCTGTTGAGTGGTGGTCAACATTGCACCAACCTTCTTCAGTAAATATTTTTACAGAAACTTCTATTCATACATCCATGTTGTTACCTTTAGGTATAATGACTGCGGCATTTGCACTTTTTTCGCTTTTGATATTTTTGATGAAATATAATACAGAACTGATAAAAATAAAAAACAAAGGATTAGATAGATTATGATTAACGAAGTTTTATACATGAATGGATATGGTGTCTATGTATGGTCTTCTTTTGCATTTACTCTTTCTTGTTTCTGTATTTTATATTCAGTAATCAAACTTCAACTAGTTAAAGAGCAAAAGAAATTTAGGGCTCGTTTTGAAAGTTTAGAGACTGATAAAATTGAAATAGCAAAAAAACAAGAGACATATAAAGAAATACTAGCTACTTCATCTGCATCTAAAATTTAACTTTTATTTTCATGTATGGTAAAAAAGTTAAACTAAGAGCCATCTTTATATTATCTATATTCTTTTCATTAATCTTAATTGTTTTTTTAGTTTTTAAATCTCTTGAGGAAAATGTTGTTTATTTTAAATCACCTACTGAAATAAAAAATTTGACAGAGCTGACATCAAAAAAAATAAGGGTTGGTGGTATGGTTAAAGAAAAATCAATCAAAGTTAATCAGTCAGAAGTTAATTTTGTGATCACTGACTTTAAAAATGAGTTAATCGTTAATTATAGCGGCTCCGTTCCAAATTTATTTGAGGAGGGAAAAGGAGTTGTGGCTGAAGGTTTTTTAAAAGATCGTAATTTTTTAACTGCGGTTAAAATATTAGCAAAACATGATGAAAATTATATGCCACCCGAGGTGGAAGAGGCATTAAAAGAGAGTAATTAATGCTAAACCAAATTGGAAATTATTCACTTTATATTGCTTTACTGTCGTCTATTTTAATAATCATTCAATCTCCAATATTATTAAATAGAAATAATATAAATGTTAGTGGAAGAATTTTTTCACTAATTTCTATTCAGTCATTAATGATTATAATAAGCTTCATTGCTCTTATAATAGCTTTTATAATCTCAGATTTTAGCAATGAGACAGTTTATAATAATTCTCATACCTCTAAACCTTTGTTCTATAAAATTTCAGGAACATGGGGAAATCATGAGGGAAGTTTACTTCTTTGGTTATTAGTATTATCAATTTTTTTATTAATTTTTACAATTACTTCAAAAAATCTTTCAAATAAATATAGGATTTTAACTTTATTTTTTCAGGAAATAATAATTTTAGGATTTTTGTTATTTATTCTTTTTACTTCAAATCCCTTTATGAGTTTATTTCCAATTCCTAATGAAGGAACTGGATTAAATCCAATACTTCAAGATCCTGCATTAGCAATTCATCCACCAATATTATATTTAGGATATGTTGGAACATCTATTATTTTTTCTTCTTCACTCGCAGCCTTAATATCAGGTTCTGTAAATAAAACTTGGGCTAAGCATATAAAGAATTGGGTACTAGTTTCATGGATTTTTTTATCTATTGGAATTTTATTAGGATCTATATGGGCTTATTATGAGCTTGGATGGGGAGGTTTTTGGTTTTGGGATCCAGTTGAAAATGTATCTCTTATGCCATGGTTTTGTCTAACAGCTTTATTTCACACTATTTTAATTTTAGAGAAAAGAGAAATGTTTCATTCTTGGGCAGTAATTTTATCAATTACAACTTTTTCATTAAGTATGAGTGGAACATTTCTCGTTAGATCTGGTATTTTAAACTCAATCCATACTTTTGCAAATGATCCATCAAGGGGAGTTTTTATTCTTTGTTTTTTATTTATATTAATCACGTTATCTATTTTTATTTATTTTTTTTATCAAAACAAAATCAAAAACAATATTGCAAGAACTTATATTGTTAGTAAA
>CABZNY010000051.1 GCA_902527265.1 uncultured Pelagibacteraceae bacterium
AAGCAAGTCTTGTTAAAAAATTAGAAGAATTAGGAATTGGACGACCTTCAACATATGCTAGTATCATATCAGTAATTTCGAATAGAGGTTATGCAGATATAGAAAACAAAAGATTTTTTCCAACTGATAGAGGCAAGTTACTCTCTGCTTTTCTTGAAAAATTATTTTCAAAATATGTTGATTATGATTTTACTGCAAAATTGGAAGATCAATTAGATGATATTACAGCTGGCAAAGAAAATTGGATTAAAGTCTTAGAGGAATTTTGGAGAGATTTTAATTTGAATGTATCAGAAGTTAAAGAAAAACGTACTAGAGAAGTCTTAGATATGCTCAATGAGAGTTTAGGCTCATTAATATTTGAAGTCGATAAATACGGAAAAATTAACAGAAAATGCAAATTATGTGATAGTGGTCAATTAAGTTTAAAAAATAGTTTTCGTGGTGGTGCTTTTATTGGATGTTCAAATTATCCAGATTGTAAATTTACACGACCTCTTTCAAAGTCTAAAGCTGCTCAACAATTAACTTTAGCAGAACCAAAATTAATTGGTCAAAATGATATAGGCAAAGATATATATTTAAAAAATGGAAGATTTGGTCCCTATCTTCAATATGAAAAAGAAATTGATGATGTTGAAGAAAAAAAAAAGAAAAAGAAAAAATTAAAAAAAGAAGAAAATAATTTTAAGAATGTGTCTATCCCCAAGGGAATTGATATCAAAAGTATAGATTTAGATAGAGCCAAATATTTATGCTCGCTACCAATTAGTCTAGGTAAAAATCCTGAAAATGATAAAGATATTACACTAAATGTTGGTCGTTTTGGACCTTATTTAAAGTGTGAAAGTAAATCTGCACGTTTAGAAAATGTTGAAGAAATATTTAGCATTGGCTTTAATAGAGCTGTAACTCTAATAGGTGAGGCAAAACCTGGAAGAATATCATCATCATTGATTAAAGATCTTGGTGAGCATCCTGAGGATAAAAAACCTGTAAGAATTATGAAAGGTCAATATGGGCCTTATATAAAATACAAATCACTAAACGCTACTATACCTGAAGAAAAAGACCCAATTGAATTAACAATGGAGGAAGCTCTTATTTTAATTGAGAAAAGAAAAGAGTACGATAAAAATAAAAAAAAAAAGAGAGGAAAATAATGTCTGTTGATAAAAAATTAAATGAAATGGGTTTAATTTTACCAAAAGCAACCGACCCTGTTGGTTCATATGTTGCCACAAAAATTTCTGGCAATTTACTTTATATTTCAGGACAAATATCAATTGATGCTGATGGACAATTAATTAAAGGTAAAGTTGGAAAAGATTTTAATACGGAGCAAGCTTACAAAGCAGCACAAAGATGTGCATTAAATATAATCGCTCAAGCTAAAAAGGCATGCTCAGATGATTTATCAAGAATTAAATCCTGCGTTAAATTAACAGGTTTTGTGAATTCTACTGATGACTTTATAGAACAACCTAAAGTAGTTAATGGAGCATCAGATTTAATCAAAGATGTCTTTGGAGATAATGGTGCACATACACGTGCTGCTGTGAGTACTAATAGTTTACCGTTAGGTGTTGCAGTTGAAGTTGAAGCAATATTCGAGATTAAATAGTTATCTGCCTATACTATAGTATTCGATATTTTTATTTTTCATTTTTGAAGGTGAATATAAATTTCTTAAATCATAAATCTTAAATTTCTTTTTGTTATTCAACCTTTTAAAGTTTAACTGCTTAAATTCATTCCATTCTGTATGAATAATTAAAAGGTCGCTATTTTTACATGCATCTTTGATATTATTAAAAAAGGTTACTTTTTTTTTATCAAAAATATGTTTAATACCTGTGGGTTCATAATATGAAACTTTTGAACCCCTTTTGATCAAATATGGTATTAATTTTAGAGATGCTGAGTCTCTCATATCATCAGTGCTAGCCTTAAAAGTAACACCTAAAAAAGTAATTTTCTTACTTTTCAGTTTATTATTTAATATTTTTTTAATTTTAGTTAATAAGTATTTGTACCTAGTATCATTAGAATAAATTGTTGAATTAACAATAGATAAATTAGTTTTAAATTTTTTTGAGGTAGAAACTAAAGCACGTGTATCTTTTGGAAAACATGAGCCACCATAACCTGGTCCAGCTCTTAAAAATCTTGCTCCAATTCTTTCATCAGCTCCGATTCCTACCGAAACATCAGTAACGTCGACATTAAGTTTTTCACAAAGATTTGAAATTTCATTAATAAATGTGATCTTTGTTGCTAGAAATGCATTTGATGCATACTTTATAACCTCAGCGGCTCGTCTAGATGTATTAAAATATCTACCTTTTTTTTTAATTATTGGAGAATATAAATTTTTTAAAATATTATTTGCTTTTTTACTATTTGTTCCAACTACAACCCTATCAGGAAACATAAAATCTCTGATAGCTTCGCCTTCTCTTAGAAATTCTGGATTGGATACGACATCAAATAGTTTTTTATTTTTTTCAGTTGTTAATAGTTTATGAATTTTATCTCCAGTTGTTACTGGCACTGTAGATTTAGTAACGATTACTTTATATTTATTTAAATTCTTTTTTATATCTTTTATAACTTGAAATACATATGTTAGATCTGCCTCGTTAGATTTGGTTTTAGTTGGAGTGCCAACACATATAAATATTAGATCTGCTTTTTTAATTGATGCTGATATATTTGTTGTAAATAATAGCCTTTTTTGCTTTAAGTTTCTGGTAATTAATTCTTCTAAACCTGGCTCATAAATTGGAATTACTCCATTCTTTAGATTAGATATTTTGTTTAAGTTACTGTCTACACAAATGACATTGTTTCCAAGTTCAGCAAAACATGCTCCACTAACCAATCCCACATAGCCTGATCCTATAACACATATTTTCATAATTTTGCAATTTCTAAAGTAGAATTAATGTAACCGCTCATTGAGCCACAATCTAAATATTTTCCTGAAAACTTATGACCAATAAATAAAGATTTATTATCAATCATTGTTTTAATTGAGTCTGTAATATGTATCTCACCACCCTTTCCTTTTTTTTGCATTTTTAAAATTTTAAAAATATTCTTACTCAAAATATATCTTCCAATTACTGCATTGTTTGATGGTGCTTCTTTTGAATTTGGTTTTTCAATAACATTGGATATTACAAAGTTTTGTTTATTGAGTTTTTTTGATATTGAATATATTCCCCAGCGATCTACATTATTTTTTTTTACTGCCATACTGGCCATTATAGAGGCTTTATATTTATTATGTAACTTGATCATATCCTTAGAGCAGTTTCTTTTCATTATTAAATCATCCGGAAGGAGCATTAAAAAATATTTATTTTTAATAAATTTTTTAGTTTTTAAGACAGC
>CABZNY010000052.1 GCA_902527265.1 uncultured Pelagibacteraceae bacterium
ATGCAAGAATTTTGAGACCAAAAAATCTAGTTGTTTTTGATAATGTTAAAAAAAAAATATTTTTTATAGTTAATTGTTTTTTTGATGAAAAAATTAAAAATTATCAAGTTAAGTATGACCAAATTCAAAAAGAAATAGAAGAAATGATATTTTTGGCAAATTATAGTTACAAGATAAATCAGTCAAAAACTGAGATTTCAAAACCGAAAGTTAAATCAAATATTTCAAAAAAGAAATTCCTTAGTAATGTTTCTAAAGCTAAAAATTACATTAGAATAGGAGATATTTTTCAAGTTGTTCTAAGTCAAAGGTTCGAAACTGATCTTAATAAAGAACCATTAGATATTTATAAAAAATTGAGAATTACTAACCCTTCCCCTTTCATGTATTTTTTTAACTTTGAGGATTTTCAAATTATAGGTGCAAGTCCTGAGATACTTGTGAGACTCAGAGATAATAAAATAACTATTAGACCTATTGCTGGCACAAGACCTAGAGGTAAAAATAAAAAAGAAGATAAATTTTATGAAAAAGATCTTTTAAAAGATAAAAAAGAGCTTTCTGAACACTTAATGCTTCTTGATCTAGGTAGAAATGATACTGGAAAAGTTTCTAAAATTAACTCTGTTAAAGTAACCGAAAGTTTTAAGATAGAGCGATATTCGCATGTAATGCACATAGTCTCAAATGTTGAAGGTGAATTTAATAAAAAATTTGGTAAATTTGATACGTTATTAGCTGGTTTTCCTGCTGGAACGGTATCAGGTGCACCTAAAATAAGAGCTATGGAGATTATAGATGAATTAGAAACGACTAGAAGAAAAGTTTATGCTGGTGGTATTGGTTATTTTTCTGCGAATGGTGATTTTGATACTTGCATTGCACTTAGAACTGCAATTTCAAAAAATAAAAAATTTTATGTACAGTCTGGAGCAGGAATAGTTGCAGACAGCAAACCAATTAATGAATTTAATGAAACAGTTAATAAAGCAAAAGCTTTAATTAAGGCTTTGGAGTAAATAGTATGAAAATAATTTTAATTGATAATTATGATAGCTTTACATTCAATTTATATCACTATCTCTCATCCTATGCTAAAGTTGATGTTTTAAGAAACGATAAGTTAGATCATCGTTACATTTTAAGGAAAGGATATAATAAAATTGTAATATCTCCAGGTCCTGGAACTCCTAATCAATCTGGAAATTGTTTAAAGATAGTAAAGAATTTGTATAAAAGAATGCCAATACTTGGTGTTTGCTTAGGTCATCAAATCATTGGTCAAATATTTGGTTCTAAGATAATTCAAGCTAAAGAACTTGTACATGGAAAGACAAGTAACATTATAAACAAGAAAATTGGTATTCTTAATAATTTACCAAAAATTTTCTCAGCTACCAGATATCATAGTTTAGTAATTGATAGAAAATCCTTATCTAAAGATTTGAAAATTACATCTAGTACATCAGATGGGACAATAATGGGTGTTATGCACAAGCAATACAAAATCCATGGAGTTCAATTTCATCCTGAAAGTATTAAAACAAAATACGGTTTAAAAATTTTAGAGAACTTTGTAAAAGAGTAAAAATGGATCAATTTTTAGAAAAGCTCAGAAATAAAATTAATTTAAATTTTGATGAAAGTAAAAATGCATTTAAAATTTTAATGAATGGTGAGGCTAGTGATCAACAAATTTATGATTTTTTAACTTTATTATCAGACAAAGGTGAGGTTTCAGATGAAATAGCTGGAGGAGTATATATATTAAGAGATAAGTCAAAAAGAGTAAAAGCTGAAAACTGCATTGATACTTGTGGTACTGGTGGAGATGGAAAAGATACTCTAAATATTTCAACAGCATCAGCGCTGTTGTTAGCAAGCATGGGCGTTAAAGTAGCAAAGCATGGAAATAAGGCAGTTTCGTCAAAATGTGGGTCAGCTGACGTTCTTGAAGCCTTAAATATAAATATCAACTTAGAGCCAAATCAAATCGAAGAGCAAATTAAAAATAACAATTTTGGCTTCATGTTCGCTCCAAATTATCACTCAGCAATGAAATATGTTGGTCCAACAAGAAAAAAAATAGGAAAAAGGACTATTTTTAATATGATAGGTCCGTTAAGTAACCCAGCACTTGTTGAAAGGCAAGTAATTGGTGTTTTTGATAATAAGCTTCTAAAAGTTTTTGCAAATGCACTAAAAAATCTAAGTTTAAAATTTGCATGGATTGTTAATAGTGAGGATGGTTTAGATGAAATATCACCTTACGCTAAAACTAATGTTGTGCAACTGAAGAACAATGAAATATCTGAGTTTATAATTGATCCAAATGAGTTAAATGTTAATGCTGATAAATTTGAAAATTTAGTAGGAGATGATGCTAAATTTAATTCTGATAAAATTTTAAATATTTTTCAAGGGGAAGATAATGACTTTTCAAAAGCAGTATGTCTAAATGCTGCAGCAGGATTAATAGTTTCCGAAAAATATGATGATTTTAAAATTGCTTATAATTATACCAGAGGATTTATTAAATCTGGAGCTGCATTCAAATATATAAAAAATATACGTAATGTCTGAAAATATTCTTCAAAAAATAATCGACCGAAAAAAAATTAAAATTGAAAAATTAAAACGTGAAATTGATATTAAGAGCTTGATAGAATCAATTAATGAAAAAGATGTTTTTTTTGATTTTAAGAAAAAAATACAAACCAATAACTCAGAAAATAAGATATCCGTAATTGCTGAGATAAAAAAAGCTAGTCCATCTGCAGGTATTTTGATAGATAATTATGAACCCGTTGAAATTGCCAGTATATATAATTCTAAGAATGTAACATGTTTGTCTGTATTAACTGAAGAAGATTTTTTTTTAGGAAATCTATCTCATATTTCTGAAATTAAAAAAAAAATTGAATTACCCATTCTTTGTAAAGACTTCTTTATTGATAAATTTCAAGTACCTTTAGCTAAAAGTTATGGTGCTGATGCAATCCTGATAATATTAGCTGGTATTTCTGAAAAAACAGCGGATGAAATTTACGAAGAAGCTTTAAAGTGTAATATGAGTGTAATAGTTGAAGTTCATACAGTTGA
>CABZNY010000053.1 GCA_902527265.1 uncultured Pelagibacteraceae bacterium
CGAGATTTCTGAATAAATAAAACAAATATCACTGGTATAATTAAGGTAATAATTGTTACTGTTATTAACAATAATCCTAGCTCAGAATAGTCTGCTGTTGTTAAAATTGCGTTTGTAACCTTATCTTTTACTTCTCTTGTAATTGTAAAAATTTCATTGAGATATTTTGTTAATAAAGCACTTGCAGATAAAGCTAAATTAGTGAATGAGGCAAAAACTGCAAAAAAAGTTGCTTTTAAATGGGAGGGTGCATTTTTTGCAATCCAAGCCAAAAGTGGAATCATAGATATTTGACCCAACGGAGATTCTAATGCTGTATTAATTATTGCTATAAATTTTGCATCAACAATTCCGTTTGTTAACGAGGAGGTCCAGTTGTGAAATCCATAATACATACCAACACTTGGTAAAAATAATATTGATCCAGCAATTGATAAAATAACAATTATTTTAGCAATAGAATTTTTTGCCATAAATGGTCTAAGAATTATTATTCCGACCAATGTAAGTATAGAAGCTAGTAAAGACAGTATTGAAAAAAATTGTTCATTAAATTGAAGTTCATCAATTTCAAACCAAGATAAGCCAGGTCCAGGTCCAGGCATGGCTCTAAATATAAAAATAATTATAGCAGTTCCAACTATAGTAAATCTTAACCTTTCAGGTAACTCTTTAATAAGTTTATTCATAAGGAATAAAATGATTAACATAGAACCTAAAAAAACAATTTCTTGTGCAAATGGTAGTCCTAACGAACCGACACTCAATGTAAAAATCACAAAAATTAAACTACCACCTAGTATCCACCAATTAACTTTTGTTTTTTCATGATTAAAATTACCTTCTTCACCAGATAGACCCTGTCTAATTAAAATGTTTTTCTTTTTATTTTTTAAATACACTGCAAAAATAACACCTAAAATTGAAACCATTGGTATTATTAATGCGTAAAGATATATTGATCCGTATAATTGTATTTTTTCAGCCTGTTCAAGATTGTCTACTCCTTTAAATAATATCACATTGGCAACGGCAACCAAAACTGTTCCACCTATAATTGCAAATCTTCCAAGTGTTTGCATCGTTGTATGCATAATCTTAACTTGATCTGTTGTAAATTTTTCTCCATTTTCATTAATTAAAGGTACTGCTTCAACTGTCATTGCATCAGCAACAACATCTTGAACTACATAACCAATAGGAGCTAAAAGAACGCTAATTACAAACCAAGTTTCAACTTTTAAATAAGATGACATTTGTTCTGTATGAATTATTAGCCCATACATTATTAATAAACTTATTCCAATTAATGAGGCGCCAACGTAGACCATGTAATTCTTTTTATTCCAGATTAAATCTACCAAATGCCCTAGTGGCATTTTTAAAGCCCAAGGTATTCCTGCCCAGAAACCCAACCCTGCAAGAAACGCCGCAGATAAATTTAAATAATCTTTTACAAAGAAAGTACCCACTATACCTGTTAGTCCAGATATACCTGCTGCCACATAAATCATTAGGGGAGGCAAATAAGACAATTTAAATTGTCTTCCTAAATCAAACAGTGTTGAATCTATAAACTGAACTATTTTATTCATTAACTCCTAATCTAATAGGTTTAATTTAATTAAACTATTATTTTTTGTTTCTTTACACCACAATTCATAACTTTCGCACACTCTCCAAAGATGATTTGTGGCTCTTTGAGATATTTCTAAGGGAAAATGACTCTTTGCATAGTACAAATCAGGAAATTTAATCAATTGTTTAATCATTGCTTCTTTTTGTAAATCCAATAGCCTTAAAACTTCTTTAGAAATTTTTTCTCCTGAGATCTCATCAACAAAATCGTTTTCTTTTAGTTTTTTAAACCACTCATCATGAAATTTACCACTGCTTACTTTTTCATACATTTTAGAACCTATAAATCTTTCGATTGCATCTATATTGGAGATATCAATATTCTGTTTTTTAATTTTAAATATTTCTAAATAAATTGCCTCAGCAACATAAAGTATGTAGGGTTTTTTATTTTCTTCTCCCATAAAATTATAAATCTAAAGTGTAATAACATGAATTAGGATCCTCTTTATAGTGAGCAAAAGGTTTACATTTACTAAATTTAAAATGTTCAAAAAGTTTTCTGGCAGGTAAAAAGAATTTTCCAGATCCTGTTTCAATACTTAACTTTTTAATACCTAATTTTTTCGCCTGAAATATTAAATGTGAGATTATTTTATTACCAATACCTTCATTTCTAAAATCATCAGATACTCTAATCGACTTAAATTCCCCATGATTTTGTCCAATAAATTTTAATGCTCCGCATCCAATTAAATGATTATTATTCCACAAACTCCAAAATTTTATACTTGGATCTTTAAGTCCAGGAATATCTAAAACATGAGTACTACCTTTAGAAGAAACAGATCTTAATTCAATAAAGTGTTTTATTAAAAGATGATTTACCTTTGGGTGGTCAAAGTTGTTTTCTATTGATTTAATCATTAGCATGAACATATAATCTAAAAAAAATTAAACCAATACGAAAAAATATGTGTGGAAGATATGTCATTACTAATGCAGTTTCAAAAACAAGCAAAATGGTTAAAACTGCAATCAACGTCGAAGACTCAGAAAATTATAATGCGCATCCTTATCAAAATCTTCCTGTAATAAAGAAATATAACAATGGAAATACCCTTGAAAACTTAAAGTGGGGAATTGTACCTAGTTGGGCCAAAAAAAAAGACTTTAAACCACTAATTAATGCAAGATTAGAGACAATTGACGAAAAG
>CABZNY010000054.1 GCA_902527265.1 uncultured Pelagibacteraceae bacterium
GAAAAAATTTACATTAAAGACTCATTATCCTTTTTTAACTTTATTAAGAGTAATTTGTTTTTTCTTTGGTTTTAGTTTCTTTTACATTTCACTTACATTTATGTCTTTAGCTATGGTTAGCGCATTATTCTTTTCATGTCCTTTTTTCATGTCAATATTTGCTAAAGTATTTTTAAAAGAACAAATTGGAATTAGAAGATGGAGTGCAATAACCGTAGGATTTATTGGTGTTTTAGTTGTGCTAAATCCAACTTTAGAGGACTTTAACTTTTTTAAATTGGCACCAGTTGCATGCTCACTTTGTTATGCATGCTCTATGACAATTACAAAATATACATCTGAAAAAGATAATATTTATACTCAGTTAACTTTACTTTATATTTTTGCAGTAATTGCGAGTATTATAATATTTTTAATAAGTGGTGATGGAAAGTTTAATAATTTTTCTGATCCTACAATGCAGTTTATTTTTAGAGAATGGTTTGTAAATCCAGCTGTTTCATGGCCTTACGTTTTTGTAATGGGTATTGTTGCATCAATATCTTTTTTTTGTGTTTTTACAGCATATAGTATTGCTTCTCCGTCTGTGGTGTCTCTGTTTGAATATTCGTACATAGTTTTTGCAATGATAGCTGGTTACATATTATTTGAAACTATACCAGTACCTAGAACTTTTCTTGGAGCCGCAATAATTATTGGTGCAGGTGTATATATTTATTTTAGAGAAAAAATTCGAGGCCAAATGATTGCATCAGATACACCTAATAGATGATAAAAAAAAACTATATTCCAACAATAAATATTTCTTCTATTCTTGAAAAAGGTTTTGATACAAAACCTACCCTTAAAATAGTTAAAGAAATTCAGAAAGCTTGTTTAGATGTTGGTTTTTTTCAAATTACAGGCCATGGTATAAAATTAAAAAATATAAATAAAATTTGTAAGGTTGGAGAAAATTTTTTCAAACTAAATATTAAAAATAAACTTAAATTAGCTCCAAAAAAATGGAATAAAAAAAATAAAAATGTTTATAGAGGTTACTTCCCTAATGACGTAAATGGTAAAGAAGGACTAGATTTGGGGGATTTAAAAGTAACTAAGAAATATTCAAAAAGAGTAAAAAATCAGTACATAGAATATTTAAATATTAAGCAATCATTTACCGCAAATAATATTTCTAAATTATCTGATTATTATGATGATATATTTAATTTAAGTGAAATTCTTTTTAAAAGTATTATTAAAATCTATAATAAGGATACTGATATATCAAAAAAAGCATTTTCAAGATTAAAAACTCTTAGCACATTACGTTTTAATTATTACCCTAATCAAACAAAGCCTGTTGAAATTTCTAAACAAGATGGGGTTGCTCTTGGATGTGAAACACATGTAGATAGTGGTATTTTCACAGTACTTTACCAAAATAAAAAGGGTGGTTTACAAGTACAAAACCGTAAAACAAAAAAATGGTACGATGTTCCCTTTAATAAAAATGCTTTAGTTGTAAATACTGGAAGAGCGCTTGAATATTTAACTAATGGAAGGTTTAAAGCAACTAATCATAGGGTATTATGGAACAAGCAAAAAAGGCTTTCAGTTCCTTTCTTTTTTGAACCCTCATATGACTTTAAAATGAATCTTTCATTTTTAAATAAGGAAAAACTAACTAATAGCGGTCTAAGATATGATAAATTTCTTAACAAATCCCTTAAAAAATTCATTGAATATCAAAGGTAAGAATAATAATATAATATTATAAAGCGATACATAACTCGTCGTAATTTCATATACGAAAGTGGGATCGGTCGTCTTTAAATTAATTTTTAAAGGAGGCTTTAATGAAGTTTGGTTATTTTTGTAATACTACAAATTGGACACACAAACCATATCACAAATTATTAGATGAAACTAAACAGATCACTGAATATTGTGATCAAAACTATTGGAATTCAATTTGGTTTACCGAACATCATTTTAACCATGAGGGAATGGAGTCATGTACTAATCCCTTAATGCTAGGAGCAGATGCTGCAGCAAGAACAAAAAATATAAGAATAGGACAAGCAGCAAATGTAATAACTTTTCATAACCCAATTAGATTAGCAGAAGATATTGCTACACTTGATCAACTTTCAAAGGGAAGAGTAGAAGTTGGTGTTGCAAGAGGAGTTTATGGGAGAGAGGCAATTAATTTAAACAAAGAAGCAGATTTAAAAGATCAGGCAAAAAATTTTAGATTATTTGCTGAAACATTAGAAATTTTGAAAAAAGCATGGTCAGAGAAATTTTTTAATCATGATGGAGAATTTTATACTTACCCATCACCAAATTATGTTTGGCAGCATGACATGAGCCCTCCAAGTGAAGAATTTATGAATATGGCAGATAGCACTATGAAAAAAATTAGTGTTCTTCCAAAGCCTTATCAAAATCCACACCCTCCAATTCATCAAGTTGTTGATGGTATAAGATCTATAGAGTGGGCAGCAGAAAATAATATAAATGTAATTATGTGGATACCTACAGTTAAAGCATTGAAAATAAGATTTGAAGCTTACAAAAATAAAAGATCTGAAGTTACCAAAAAAAATGTCCCTTTAGGTGAAGGCG
>CABZNY010000055.1 GCA_902527265.1 uncultured Pelagibacteraceae bacterium
TTGTTGCAACTTCAATTATTGATGAAAAGGATAAAACTTTGCCAACAGCATTAATATTATCTAAATAATTGTGAACTCGAGTTATTTTATTAATTTTATCTTTTGTAAACCAATATTTGTCATCATTTTCTTCCTCATCGCCCCAATCATTTTCACTGTCAGTTTCCTCATCCTCGTCTTTTGAAAATTTTAAAATTATTTCCAGTGGAGTAGTTCCACCTAACTTTTCATCTATCAACTTCATGCCTTTGTAAATCTCTGTATCTTTGTCGAAATAATTTATAAAACTGTTTTCAACTTCTAACTTAGAGATACCAAATATACTTAAAAATATAATTAACCCAGTTAAACCAAATATGTAATTTTTGTTTTTAACAGATTTTATTGCTAAATAGCCAGTTATTTGAGAGTCTTTTTCCACAGTTAATGCAACATTTGAGTTATTAACAAAATTTAGCAATGATGGAAGAAGAGTGAATGTAATAATTAGTGAGGTTATTAATCCAAAAGTCATCATCCAACCAAAGTCGATGATAGGTTTTATATCACTAAAAATTAACGACATGAAAGCACATATAGTTGTTAAGACAGTATAAAAAATTGGCCAAATCATTTTTTTTGTTGTCATAATTAAGATTTCAAACTTTTTCTTTTTTGGAAACTGTTTGTTTAATTGTAGAAATCTTGTGCTCATATGAATGTTCATTGCCATTGTGAGAATTAACATTAAAGCAATAAAGTTTGATGAAATGACTGTAACTTTCCATCCAACTAAACCGAGTAAACCAGTCATAAAGACAACTGAAAAAAAACAGCTACAAATTGGAATTACTATCCAAATTATTTTTTTGAATACATACCAAAGTGTTAAGATTATAAAAAGCAGTACTCCAATTCCAAAAGTCACAATATCATTTTTTATAAAGGTCATCATATCGTCTGCAATCATTGGGATGCCTCCGAGATAAATTTGTGTATTTTGATTATGATTTTTTATAACTTCTCTAATTTCTATAATATTTTGATGTCGCTGTTTTTTAATTTTATCTTTATAAATTTCTAATTCCTTATTGGTCTTAATCTCTTTATCTATTTTATCCGGTTTTATATATACAATGATACCGCTTGTTTTTCCGTCCTCACTAATTACAAAATTTCTAAATACTGGACTATTTAAGATTTCATTAAATCCGCGGTCTTTATCAATATTTTTACTTGTTAACGTTTTAAAATTTTGAATACGTTCAATTAAAGTATCATCTGTTGCTTCTAATAAAGGAATATCAAGAAGCGTGACAACATTATGAACCCAGTTTAATGATTTTAAATTTTTTTTTAATTCAGAAAGAATTTTAATTGATTCCTCTGAATTCATTTTACTATTTGGTGAGTAGGTGAGAACTAAAAATTCTTTAGCACCATATCTTTCATTTATTTCATTTAGATATTTTAGATCGGGATCATTTTCTAATAATAACGTTTCTGAACTTGCATCTAAGCGAAAATCTTTAGAGAGATAAAAAGAGGTAATTAATATTAATACTAAGATCGAAAAAACTAGCTTAGGTTTTTCTATAATATTTTTTTCGTAAAAATTAGCTAACATTTAATATTAGCTCTTATAATTTATATTAATTATTTTGAATATCTTTAAATTTTGTAAACATTTCCTCAAATTCAAGCATTATAGTACCCGTTGGGCCATGTCTTTGTTTAAGTATGAGTAGTTCAGCTAAATGAGAAATTTCATTCATTTTTGCCTGCCATTCAGCGTGTTCAACAGTTGCAGGTCTTGGCTCTTTATTTTTTAAATAATATGACTCTCTAAAGACAAACATTACAACATCAGCATCTTGCTCTATCGATCCAGACTCTCTTAGATCTGAAAGCAAAGGTTTTTTGTCGTCTCTTTGCTCAACTGCTCGAGATAATTGAGAAAGTGCAAGCACAGGCACTGATAATTCTTTTGCAAGAGCTTTTAAACCCTGAGTTATTTCTGAAATTTCCTGAACTCTTCCATCTTTAAAACTTGTTCCTTTCATTAACTGAATATAATCGATTACAATCATGTCTAATCCATAAATTCTTTTAATTCTTCTGGCTCTATTACTAAGAGCAGCGATGGATATAGCTGGAGTTTCGTCAATGTATAAAGGTAGTTCAGCAATATTTTTTGAAGTCTCTATGAATTTATCAAATTGTTCCTCTGAAATTTTTCCTCGCCTAATATCGTTAGATTTAATTCTAGATTGTTCAGCGAGTATTCTTGTAGATAATTGTTCTGATGACATTTCCAATGAAAAAAAGGCTATACAAGATTTCTCTCCTTTTTCTTGAATATCTTTTGCAGCATGAAAAGCAATGTTTGTAGCTAGAGCTGTTTTTCCCATAGATGGTCGTCCAGCAATAATGATTAAATCTGATTTATGCATACCACCTAATCTGTCATCCAGATCTTTAAGGCCTGACGGCACACCCACAATACCTTCCTCATTTTTATAGGCATTAGATGCCATCTCAATAGTTTGCCTCATTGCTTCGTCAAATTTTACAATTGAAGA
>CABZNY010000056.1 GCA_902527265.1 uncultured Pelagibacteraceae bacterium
TATATCATTTAATGTTGAAGAAGATGAAATTTTAGGTTTACTCGGCCCTAATGGATCTGGAAAAACGACAACTATTGGGATGTTGCTTGGCTTGCTTAAACCTACTAGTGGCCAAATTTTTATCAACAATCTTAAACTTGAAGATAATAGAATTGAAATTCTTGAAAAGATTAATTTTATATCACCATATATTGAATTGCCCAAAAAACTCACTGTTAAACAAAACTTATATGTTTATTCTAAACTTTATAAAGTTCAAAATATAGAAGAGCGTATTGAGTATTTGTCAAAAAAGCTGAGAATAGAAGAATTATTAAATAGTATTACTGGGGAACTTTCATCAGGTCAAAAAAATAGAGTAAGTTTAGCGAAAGCCCTAGTTAATGAACCAAAAGTTCTGCTACTTGATGAACCAACTGCCTCTTTAGACCCAGAAGTGGGGGATTTTGTTAGAACATTTTTAGAAGATTATAAAAAAGAAAAAAAAATTTCGATACTTTTAGCCTCTCATAATATGAATGAAGTCACACGTTTATGTAAATCTGTATTAATGATGAAAAATGGAGAAATAATAGACCAGGGTAAACCTGAAGATTTAATTACAAAACATGGAAGAACAAATTTAGAAGAAGTTTTTTTAAAACTATCAAGGAGTAAAAGTGAGTATAACTAGGATATATGGTTTATTTTTAAGGCATTTTTATTTAATTACTAGATCATTTCCCAGAATATTAGATCTAGTTTACTGGCCTTCTATTCAAATTACATTATGGGGATTTATATCTAATTTTTTTGCTACACATACAACTTATTACAATAATGCTGTTGGTGTAATTCTTACTTGTGCAATACTTTATGATTTTTTGTTTAGAACAAGTATTGGTTTCAACATGCTTTTTTTAGAGGAAATTTGGAGTAGAAATTTCACTAATCTTTTCATAGCACCAATGAAAATTGGTGAGATCTTAACTTCACTTGTTATAACTGCATTAATTAGATCTCTAATCGGCCTGGTTCCAGCAATTTTACTTACTTCCCCATTGTTTGGTATTTCGATTTTAGATTTAGGAATATTTTTATTTTTTCTTTTTTTGAGTCTTTATATTTTTGGAATTACACTAGGTATTTTAGTTTCATCTGGTTTACTCAGATTTGGACCATCATTTGAAAATATAGCCTGGTCAACAATGTTTTTACTTGCACCCTTTGGCTGTATTTATTATCCAATAGAAACTCTTCCAGAAATATTTCAAAAAGTAGCTTATGGTCTACCATTAGTTTACATATTTGAAGAAGCTAGAAATATTTTGATTAATCAAGAAGTTAATCTTGAAAATATTTACTATGCATTTATGTGGAATGCTTTTTATTTTTCTCTTTCGATCATTTTATTTTACTATTCTTTCAATGCTGCAAAGAAAAAAGGAACTTTGATTAATATGGGTGAATAATGGTGCGCCCGCAAGGAGTCGAACCCTGAACCTCCAGAGCCGAAATCTGGCGCTCTATCCAGTTGAGCTACGGACGCTTAAATTGAGAAAAATACGAATACTTATTTGTTTACATATTTTTTAAAAATATTTAATGGTAAACTATAACTATTATATGATTAAAAAAAATAAAATTTTGCAAAAAAATAGTTTTGAATGGATATTAATATTTACTTTAATAACAATATTTTCTTTTATATTAAGATATTATTTATTAGATATCAGAAATTCATGGCATGATGAATACCATTCAATTTATGTTTCAGACCCGAATATAAGTTATCAAGAAACTTTGGATAGGTTTTGGGGGGATAAAGGTGATCATACACTTGTAGAATTTTATCCTTCATTATATTTATTCTTGCTAAAATTTTTTTTTAAGGCATTTGGATACTTTGATGATAATGGAAGGATTTTTTCTTTAATTTTTGGAACTTTCGTTATTCCTCTAAGCATGTATATTTCTACTTATTTTACCAAATCAAGGAAAGCTATAATTACAATTGGGATAATAGTTGCCTCAAATCTTTTTCTAATATGGCAATCTCTTGAAATTAGAGCTCACATGCTTGTCGTATTTTTAAATTTAGTAAATATAATTTTATTTTTAGAGATTTTAAAATCAAAAAAAAAAATAAAAGTTTTCATTTATTATTTAATATCAGTATTTAATTTAAGCCTCTGGCCAATTTCTGGACTGATATTTGTTGGTAAAGGTTTTTTTATAGTTAAAGAGTTAATACAAAGTAAACGGATATTCGATTTTAAATTTTTAATTTTTATTTTAATTTTAATTACCTACATAATCTTAAATTTAGAATATTTAAAATTTAATCTTTCAAGAGATTTTCACTATACCCATTTAAGTGAAACTTTTTTTTATAATTATCATTTTAGTACTTTTTATGGATCAATTTTTGTTGGTGGAATATTTTTACTGATATTTGGGTCATTTTTTTTATTAAATATTAAAGAAATACTTTTTAATAATACTAAAGAAAATATTTTGCTTTATATAATTATGTCAACATATCTTTTAACGATAATATATTCATATTTTAG
>CABZNY010000057.1 GCA_902527265.1 uncultured Pelagibacteraceae bacterium
ATAATTCTATTTTTTGAAAATAACATAGTTATTTCAAAATTCTCATCTTTCTTGAAAATATCAATTGTTAGTAATTCTAGTATAAGATTATCGTCTTTTTGGTCTATATTCTTTGATTTTGACGAATTAATAAATTCAAATTTGATAATACTGTTTATTAATTTACTTTTATTTTCCTCTTCTTTACTAAATCTTGCTATTGAAATTAGGAAAATCTTGTTAGAAGCTAAATATTTAACACCGTCAATATTAACTTTACCTTCAGAGCAGCAGGCTGAAATGATATGAAGATCTTCAGGTGTTTGTGCAATTATCTTTTTTAAATACTGGTTTTCCATCAATTAACACGTCGAATGTTTACCCCAACTTTTCTTAGTTTGTTCTCTATATTTTCATATCCTCTATCAAGGTGATAAATTCTATTAATTGTGGACGATCCATTAGCAACTATTGCAGCTAAAACTAATGCGACCGAAGCTCTTAAGTCACTGGACATTAATTCTGCGGCTTGAAAATTAGTATCACCTGAAATAAATGCCTTATTTTTTTTAATTAAAATCTCAGCACCTAATCTTCTTAGTTCAGCTACATGCATAAATCTATTTTCGAAAATACTTTCAGTTATTGAACTTTTGCCTGAGGCCTTACAAAGCAGAACCATAAACTGTGCTTGCAGATCAGTAGGAAAATTTGGATATTCTTTGGTAACTAAGTTGCTTAAATTTTTTATTTTTTTTGGACCAGATATGTAAATTTGATTTTTTGCAACTTTAATTTTTGCTCCAACTTTTTTTAATAAAGATAATTCGGTTTTTATTATTTTTGGATCAAAATTATTTATTTTTAAATTTCCACCAGTTAAACATGCTGCTACACAAAAAGTTCCTGTTTCTATTCTATCTGGCATCACAGAATAACTTGTGCTTTCTAAAGATTTAATGCCTTCAATCTTTAAAGTGCGTTTACCTATAAATTTGATTTTTGCACCCCCTGATTTTAGAAAATTTATTAAATCAATTATTTCTGGTTCAATTGCACAGTTTCTAAGAATGGTAATTCCATTTGCTAAACACGCGGCTATAATTGTATTTTCAGTTGCTCCAACACTAATTTTTGAAAATCTTATTTTTGCCCCTTTAAGTTTTTCTTTCGTATTTGCGTGGATATAGCCTTTCTTAATATCATATTTCATTCCAAGTTTTTTAAGGGCATTCAAATGATAATTTACAGGTCTTGCACCTATTAGGCAGCCACCAGGCAAAGAAGTAATAGACTTTTTATGTTTGGCAACAAGCGCTCCTAAAACTAATATTCCAGCTCTCATCGTTCTAACAAGCGAATACGATGCAAAAAAATTTTGCTTTTTTTTCTTTGTTATTTTCACAATTTTTCTATTCTTATTAAATTTTATTTCAGAGCCAAGAGATTTTAAAAGATTTATCATTGTATTTATGTCTTTAACACGAGGTAAATTTTTTATTATGACCTCTTTTTCGAATAAGATTGTAGATGCCAAAATTGGTAAAGCAGCATTTTTTGAACCCGAAATTGAAATTTCGCCCTTTATTTTGCAAGGACCTTTAACAATAAATTTGTCCATTATTATATTTTTGGAAGTGTAACTCCCTTTTGACCTTGATATTTACCATTTCTATCTGCATACGAAACTAATGGATCTTCGTTGCCCTTAATAAAAACGAATTGAGCAACACCTTCATTGGCATAAATTTTTGCAGGTAACGGCGTCGTATTGGAAAATTCTAATGTCACATGACCTTCCCAGCCTGGCTCAAGAGGTGTAACGTTTACTATTATTCCACATCTAGCGTATGTAGATTTCCCCAAACATATAACCAAAACATTTTTGGGTATCTTGAAATATTCTACTGTTCTCGCTAATACAAATGAATTTGGCGGTATTATACATTCAGATGAGTTTTTTGTTATAAAATTTGAGGATTTAAAATTTTTTGGATCTACAATTTCTGAGTTTACGTTAGTGAATATTTTAAATTCATCAGATACTCTAGCATCATAACCATATGATGATACACCAAATGATATTTTATCTCCTCTAACTTGTTTGTCTTCAAAAGGAGAAATCATATCATTTTCTCTGGCCATTTGTATAATCCACTTATCAGATTGAACTGACATTATTTATTTTTTTTTTTAGTTTTTTTTTGAAATTCTTTTCTTTTTTTTAAATTTTTTCTTAAAGCAATTTCAAGTTTACTTAAATTATTCTTTTTTGAACTCATTACTTACTTTTTGTCAGGATTTGTAAGATGATCAAGTGTAATAACCTGGTCTAGTGGAATAGTTTTATCCTCTTCAACTTTTATTGGGGTAGATTTCACCTGCTTCTTAGCTCTTTTATCTGCAAGTTTTTTTTCTCTTTTTGCTTTTTTTTCCATGAGCTTTGCATTTTTAT
>CABZNY010000058.1 GCA_902527265.1 uncultured Pelagibacteraceae bacterium
CCTTCTCTTCTCTCAGAGATTTTATATTTTATATTTATTTTTTTTTTTAAAAGTTTGACAATTTCTAAAACTGAATAACCTTTGCCAAATCCTACATTAAATATTTGTGAAGAATTTTTTTTAAGCAAGTATTTCAATGACAAATAATGTGAATTTGCTAAATCTGAAACATGTATATAATCTCTTACTGCAGAGCCATCTTTTGTTTTATAATTAATTCCAAAAATTTTAAGTACTTTACCTTTGAAAGCTGCATCAATGGCAAGAGGTATTAAATGCGTTTCTTCTTTATGCCTCTCACCAATATCTAACATACTATCGGCTCCTGCTGCATTAAAAAATCGTAAGAATATATATTTTAATTTTTTATTTTTAGAATAATCATTAATTAATTTTTCTACTGTTAACTTTGTAAAACCGTATGGTGAACTAGGATTTAATGCATCTTTTTCATAATTTTTTTTGTTTTTTATTTGATAAACAGCAGCGCTACTTGAAAATATAATTTTATTTACTTTATTTTTTTCCATTACTTTTAATAGGGTAATAGTGTCTGAGATGTTATTTTCATAAAAACTTATTGGGTTTCGAATTGATTTTTCAGATTCTATTTTTGCTGCTAAGTGAATTACTGCTATTGGTCTATATTTTTTGAAAATTCTGTTAAGTCTATTATAATTATTCAAATTTGTTTTTTCTAAAGGTCCCCATTTAACAAAAGATTTGTAACCATTAGTAAGGTTATCTATAGTTACTGGATTTATGTTTTTTTTTTTTAATATCTTGCAAACATGAGACCCAATATACCCCGCCCCACCAGTAACTATGACATTTGTCATTTTTTTTACCTTTATTAAATGAATTTAATTAATATATTAACCATGTTGGTTTTCCAACTATGACGATAAACGAATTTCGTAATAACCATTACGGACGTGGGGGCAGTACCCACCACCTCCACCATTTTCAATTTAAGGGGGTGAATTAGGATCGACGGGTGTCTAAAAGTTGTTCTTTCGTTCGGTATTGTTCCGCCGTGATGGGCTAACTTATAAATGCTAACGAAAGTTACGCACTTGCAGCTTAATTAGTTTACTAATTAAGTTACGGGGTTTGGGGCACCTGGCAACAGAACGCCCCTTTTTTTCTTAGATAATATTAATTAATGGTGCGGCCAGAGAGAATCGAACTCTCATGAGCAATGCTCACACGGCCCTCAACCGTGCCTGTCTACCAATTTCAGCATGGCCGCAAATCATGCGTCAGATTAAATGAATGACAATTCTATTTCAAGTTGATAAGTTTTTGATATGGAATTCACAACTCAAATTAAGATAGCAACTGACCCTATTTATCAGAAGGTTTCTAAATCCATTCCTGAAATAGAATGGACCACTCATGCACCTTATATTTATAAAATAAATAAACTTAAAAAAGAGAAGAATGCGGTAATTCTTGCTCATAACTACCAAACTCCTGAAATATACCATGGCATATCTGATTTTTCAGCAGACTCATTAGCTTTAGCAATTGAAGCATCAAAAACTGAGGCTGATATAATTGTGATGTGTGGTGTACATTTCATGGCAGAGACTGCTAAATTAATGAGCCCTAATAAAAAAGTTTTACTACCAGATATGAAAGCTGGTTGCTCTTTATCATCATCTATAACTGGAGAAGATGTAAGAAACTTAAAAAAACAGTATCCAGGTGTTCCTGTAGTTTCATACGTTAATACTTCTGCAGATGTAAAGGCTGAAACTGATGTTTGTTGTACATCAGCAAATGCTGTTAAAATTGTAAACTCTTTAGGTGTAAAAAAAGTAATTTTCTTACCAGATGATTATTTAGCAAAATACGTTGCTTCTAAAACTGATGTAGAAATTATTTCATGGAAAGGAACTTGTGAAGTTCATGAACAATTTAATGATGAAGAAATTAATGAAATTCGTAAAAATAATCCTGGAATTAAAATTATTGCTCATCCTGAATGTCCTCCTGATGTAATAAAAGCCAGTGATTTTGCAGGCTCAACAAGTGGTATGATCAAATATGTTAAAGATAATCAACCTGAAAAAGTTATGATGGTTACAGAGTGCTCAATGAGTGATAATGTTCAAATTGACAATCCTAATGTAGAATTTATTAGACCTTGTAACTTATGTCCTCACATGAAAAGAATTACATTGCCAAAAATACTTGATTGTTTAGAAAATGAAACCAACGAATTAATAATGGATCACGAAACAATTGAGAAAGCTAGGAAATCAGTAGAGAGAATGGCTGAAATAGGCAGATAAATTCTGTGCCAAAAATTCAATTAAGTAAAAATTTTATCCGATCCACCTGTAAGTTAGCTCTTAATGAAGACCTA
>CABZNY010000059.1 GCA_902527265.1 uncultured Pelagibacteraceae bacterium
AAATTTAGCTTTATCTACACGTAATAAATTATTAAATATAAATTCCCTTAAAAAAGCTTCGGAAATTGCATCTTTTTTAAAAAAAATAAAGAATAAATCAAAATTACAAGGTTCAAGACTAGCTTTTAATTTACCTGTTTATAAAAAAAAATTAGAAAAGAAATATAATATTAAAATAGATTATTTAGAATTTAGAGATGAAAAAAGTTTAAAGCTTAGTAATTTTAAAAATAAATATAGGCTTTTTGTGGCTTATGAAATAGACAATGTTAGATTAATTGATAATTATTAGTTATAAAAAATAAGCACCTACACCTAAGAAAGAAACAAAACCTATAACATCAGTTATTGTAGTAACAAAAACACTTGATGAAATAGCTGGATCTATATTCATTTTTTTTAGAGTTACAGGTATTAAAATTCCAAAAAGCCCAGCAACTATCATTGTTAAAACCATTGATATTGATATTATTAATGCAAGTTGAATGTCATTAAACCAGAAATAAACAATTACAGAACTTATAATTGCAAATATAATTCCATTTAAGATACCTATATTAAATTCTTTAATTATATTATTAGTAAAATTATTTTTTGTTAAATCTTGCGTAGCTAAAGATCTTACAGTTACAGCTAATGTTTGCATACCAGCATTACCACCCATTGATGCAACGATAGGCATTAGGAAAGCCAGAACAACCATTTGCTCAATAGTTGCACCAAATAGACTAATACAATAAGTAGCTAAGAATGCTGTAAATAAATTTAATAAAAGCCAATTAAATCTTCGCTTGGTTTTTGTAATTACACCATCTGTTATTTCTTCATCTCCTACTCCAGCAAGTCTTAATGCATCTTCCTCGGCTTCTTCTTTAAGAACTGTCAATACATCATCATAAGCAATCATTCCAACTAGTTTATCATTTTTGTCTGTCACAGCTGCTGAACTCAAATTATAATTTTCGAATAAGTTACCTACCTCTTCTTTATCCATATCAACAGGGATTAAAAGCTGAGACTCTGACATTATAGACATCATTTTTGTGTCTCTTGGTGTTCTTAAAACTTTTGATGATGGAACAGTACCAATTGGTTTGAAATCCTGGTCTACTATGAAAATTTCAAGAAATTCCTCAGGAAGATCTTTATTTTCACGTAGATAATCAATTGTTTGCCCGACAGACCAATTGCTTGGTATTGCTGTAAATTCCCTCTGCATAATTCTTGCAGCTGAGTCTTCTGGATAGCTTAAGCTTTCAAGTAAAGCAAACCTATCTTTTGGTGGTAGTGATCCTAAGATTGTATTTTTATCTTTTTCATCAACATTTTCTAAAATTTTGATTGCATCATCAGATTCTAAATTTTTTAAAATATTTACTATAGTATCTGACGATAAATAATTAATTAATTCTGATTGTATAGACTCATTTAATTCGATAAAAACTTCTGGATCAACTTTAAAATTATTCAGTTTTATTAAATTCTCTCTATCATTTTCACTCAAATGCTCAATAATATCAGCTGCATCTGCAGGGTGCATATCATTAAATGAATTAGTTATAAATTCTGCGTCATTATCTGAGATCTTGCTTGTAACAACTTTGATGAATTCTTTATTAAATTCAAAGTTAACTTTTTTATCTTTAATTTTTTTTACTAAAGTCATAAATTTATCTATAAATTAGTTGGCACTATTAATACAAAATATTAATATTACAATTTTATAATGATGATTAAGATCAAAAAGTCAATAAAACCGATAAAATATGAAAATGCAATTTCTTTTTTGGAAGAAAGATTGAGTAAAATTATTGAAAAAAAAGATGATGAGCTAATATGGATTTTAGAACATAGTGACGTTTATACAGCAGGAGTGGGTTATAAAAATAATGAATTATTAGATAAATCAATAAAGCTAGTAAAAACTAATAGAGGTGGAAAAATTACGTATCATGGTCCTGGACAACTGGTTTTTTATTTTGTTATTGATTTAAATAAAAGAGAAAAAAATATTCGAAAACTTATTACTTCAATAGAAAATACAATAATTGATACTCTAAAAGAATTTAAAATTAATGTGTTTGCAGATAGAAAAAATATTGGCATTTGGTATAAAAGAAGATTAAATAATAGAATTAAATTTGAAAAAGTAGCAGCCATAGGAATAAAAGTAAAAAAATGGATTGCTTATCAT
>CABZNY010000060.1 GCA_902527265.1 uncultured Pelagibacteraceae bacterium
AAGGAATTCCAGTTATAGATCAAGGAGATGGACGAGGTTTCTGGGGTGGAAAATTTGGAGGGAATTTTGTGCCTGAAACACTTAAGAAACCAATAGAAGATCTTGAAATACAATTTAATAAATTAAAAAATGACAAAAACTTTATAAAAGAAAGAGACAGACATTTTAAAAATTGGATCGGAACACCTACAAGATTTATTAAATTGAATAATTTAACAAAACACACAGGCGGAGCGCAGATATGGTCTAAGGTTGTTTCTGACGCTAATGGAGGAGCTCACAAAATATATAATGCAACTGTACATTGTTTATTAGCTAAAAGGTCTGGAAAAAAAGTTATCATTGGTGATACTGGAGCTGGCTACGCAGGAAAGATGTTAAGCATGGCAGCTAAGAAATTTGGATTGAAGTGTAAAATTTTTATGGGTGCAAAAGACATTAAAAGACAACAGCCAAATGTAAAAGCAATGAAGAAAAATGGTGCTGACGTAGTTCCTGTATATTCAGGAAGTCAAACACTTGTGGATGCTGTTTCTGAATGTATGAGATTTTGGGTTGCAAATTGTGATACAACTGCAATGTGTGTAGGAAGCACTGTAGGACCTGCAATTTTTGTTCGAATATGTGGTTGGAGTACTAGTCAAATATCTAGAGAGCTTAAGGTACAATTAATAAATGAATTTGGTGAAGTTCCAAAAAAACTTAAATTATATAATTGTGTAGGAGGAGGTTCCTCAAGTTTTGGTTTTTGGAACGAATTTATGGATTATAATAAAAAACAAGTTGAGTTTATTGGGGTCGAAGCAGGAGGACCAAGCAAAAGTAAAAGACATGCAGCTCCCTTAACTTATGGTTCCAAAATTGGCATACTTCATGGCGCAGCTCAATATGTTAATCAAAATAGCGATGGACAGATTGAGGAAACTGAATCAATATCTGCAGGTCTGGACTATCCTGGAATTTCTCCACTCCATTGCTTCTTAAAAGATACTAAGCGCGCAAGATATACAGCAGCTAGTGATGAAGAAGCTTTAAAAGCTTACCAAATTGTTACAAAATATGAAAATTTAAGACCATCTCTCGAACCAAGTCATGCATTCTCAGTTGCAATCAAAGAAGCAAAAATGTTAAGCAAGGATACAATAGTAATTGTTAATAGTTGTGGAGATGCATACAAAGACCGAGGAATTTTAGAAAAAAAGTTGGGAAAGAGATATGTTAAATCCAATTAGTCTTGCATTTAGAAAAGCTAAAAGTGAAGAAAGACCAGCGCTACTTACTTATACCGTTGCTGGTGATAGCTCAAAGAAGCAGTCTTTAGAGATCTTAAAAGCGATTTCAAATTATGCAGATATTTTAGAAGTTGGTGTACCTCATAACACTCCCGTTGCAGATGGAGGCCAAATTCAAACAAGTGCTTATAGAGCGATTAAAAATGGTATTAAGATGAATGATATTTTTAAAATTGTTAGAGATTTTAAAAAAAGTAAAAATTCAAAGCCAGTAATATTTATGGGTTACTACAATATGATTTTCCAATATGGTGAAAATAATTTTTTAAAAAAATGTAAAAAATCAGGAGTTAATGGTTTAATAGTAGTTGATTTACCGTGGCCAGAAAACAAAATTTTTTCAAAGAAATGTAAAAAAAATTCAATTAATTTTATCCAATTATTATCTCCTACAACATCAAATAAAAGACTAGAAAGTATTACAAAAGACTCTCACGATATGATTTACTATATAAGCATGCTGTCCACGACGGGAGGAAAGCTAAAAGTTTCTCCAAAAAAAATATTAGCTAATTACAATAAAATTAAAAAAATAAGTCCTAAAAAAAATTGTGTTATTGGTTTTGGGATAACTGAGAAAACTATATCAAATTTTAAAAATACAGATGGACTTGTTGTAGGAAGTCAAATTTGTAAAGAAATTACTAGAAGTTTAAGTAATGGACAAAATCCTGTCATAAATGTAAGTAAGATGGTTAGTAAACTTAAAAAAAAAATATCATGAATTGGTTAACAAAGGCAATAAATTTT